>NZ_VPAM01000008.1:0-150498 GCF_013419215.1 Acinetobacter sp. YH12096
CCGAACTAAAAATCTATAATCAGGAAATCAATAAAAGAAGAATTGGAATTGAGCATGTATTTGGCAGTTTGAAAACCTTCAAAATTCTTGCTGAGCGATATCGCAATCGAGGCAAAAGACTAGCATTAAGATTCAATCTAATTGCTGGAATTTATAACTTGGAGCTGAGTGAAAAATGACTTATGAAAGAAATCTAATCTTGAGTAATGCTTAATGAAAAAAATAATTCTACAGCTATCTCTAATCCTATTGTCATCATTTAGTTTTGCTTTTGATGGTTTGGAATTAAATGAAGAAGAATTCTATCCTTTAGCAAAGAAATATGTAAATACCAGTACTCTTAATGTTAGAAACAATCCTAAAAATGGGGAAATTGTAGAAAAGTTAGCAAGAGGTGATGCCGTTCTAATATATGATAGAAAAGATCAGTGGGAAAGATTATCAAAAGAATTTGAAAGTCCTAAATGGGTTTTATCCAAATATTTATGCGCATTTGAAAACTGCTTTCTTAAAGGTGATCTATACTCAAAAAGTACAGTGAAGAACAGTTATTCCTCGCATATAAAGAGTCAACCTAACACAAAAGTTAAAAAAACATATTCTAAAGGTTGTTCTTGTGATTCAGGCTCGTATTGTTATGGTCCAAGAGGTGGTCGTTATTGCTATACTTCCGGAGGAAATAAGAGTTACCGCTAATAAAAGCACCTTAAGGTGCTTTACCCCAATTGGGTGTTACGAATATTTTCTTAACGTGGCGCTCTCATTTAATAGCAATCTTCGCCCTCACACAAGTCGCTAAAGAATTCCGTAAATGGGTACTCGATGTACTGGAAAAAGAAGTTCTAAAACAGCAAATCGACACACGAGTAAAAATCAACGCAGAGCAGCAAGCAGAACTCAAAGAAATTATCGACCGACGTGCCCAAGGTGAACGCAAAGTACATGCAGAAATGTGGTCACGTCACAAAAAACACTTCCGCATCGCACGTTATAGCGATCTGTTGCCCATTCATTTCCACGACGCAGTAAATTACCTAGAAACTTTAGAAGTTAAGTCAAAAGGAAATATCTATATAGATGAAAAACAATTCCTAGAAATGCTCTGCGTACATGCACGAGTCTTTCAAGCGTGGTGGAACACACATAGCCCAGCATTACTCAATTCATTACTGATGAGCATGCTCAACGACAATATGTTCTCTATGAGCAGTGCCATATCAAACGTAAGTAAAAATGTGGATTCATAATGCCAAACTATGATTACGACCACATGTTTGAATTACAGACACTTTCACATGCAAGATACGGACTGCTCAAGTAAAAAATAAGCCACCTTCGTACGGTTTTTTTATATCAATGGATAACAAAAGGAAATGGCAAAAGTGCTTCGTACATCTTACGATATAAATGAAAAATCATTGATGAAGTTTAGAATTTCACATGATTAAAAATGATCAATTTAAAAATGGCACATAGTGATGAAAAAATTAACTTTGTTAGGTTCAATAACTTTGGCTTTGTCTGCGGCGGTTTCGCCAAGTGTATCTGCTGCACCAGTAAAACCCATTCAGTTTGCAAAAGGTGCTATTGGTACTACAGTTGCAGGATCATTTAAAGGCTACGATGACATTCAGTATAGTTTGAATGCTAAGGCTGGACAAACTTTAAGCTATAAGCTGACAAGCAATCATGATTTAGCCCAAATTAATATATATGCTCCTGGTGATAAACCAGGAAAAGCAGACGCTTTGGTGATTGGATCTACAACAGGAGCATCTGGAAAATTCAAGCTGCCAGAATCAGGCAATTATTTGATTCAGATCTACCAAATGCGGAATACGGCACGGAATAATAGAACAGTTAATTATAAATTGCATGTTGAAGCAGTTCGCTAAACTTACTTTATCTGGATAGCTTAGAAAGTAACCGAAGCAAAACCAACCAGATGAAATTATATAAGTGATAAAAAATATTCAAAAAACCACCAAAAAGTGGTTTTTTGAGTTTTGTATTAATTGGAAAATTATAAGAAATTAAGAAAAATGATATTGATAAATATAATGAATTTAGAATGAAGACATTAAATTGATCGTTTTCTTAATTTAATAAATTGCTTAATATTTAATTTAGTATCTAAAAATATGATAACATGTGCACATTCTAAACAGTGGCTTAGATTGAGTCAGCCTTTAATTTTCAATTTATGCACATGAATATTTTTAATATTTATCGTATAGAGCGAAATTACAATCGCCAGCACTCATCTTTACAAGCCTGTTTCTTCCGCAGTTAGCGGATATCTCTTTGATCAATTTTGATCTGTCTTACAAATAAAACGGAATAGGGAAGGTATGTCTTCATTGAAACCGTCATGGCATTCCAATGTGAATCCAAATGTGTTTATTAGCACAGTTGTTATTATCGGCATTTTCATTGCCATTGTATTTTTAGCTCCCAATGCTTTTGATCTAATTACTAAACAACTAAATCAATGGGTTACAAACTCATTCAGTTGGTTCTATGTGTTATCTGTAGCCATTTTTCTAATAGTGCTTATTTATATTGCCTGTTCAAATATGGGTAAAATTAAATTAGGTTTAGACCATAGCCAACCAAAATATAGTAATAGCTCCTGGTTTGCTATGTTATTTACTGCTGGTATGGGTATTGGCTTAATGTTTTTCGGTGTCGCGGAGCCAGTGATGCACTATGTATCACCTCCAACTGGTGATCCTGAAACGATCCAATCAGCGCAGCAAGCCATGCGCGTAACCTTCTTCCACTGGGGACTTCATGCATGGGCAATCTACACCATCGTTGGCTTAGCGTTAGCTTACTTTGCTTATAGACACAATCTACCTCTAAAAATTCGCTCTGCGTTATATCCTCTCATAGGAAAAAAAATCTATGGTCCAATCGGTGATGGTGTAGATACCTTTGCGACGATCGGTACTGTATTTGGTGTCGCAACGACATTAGGTTTTGGTGTAACCCAAATTAACTCCGGCCTGAATTATCTATTCAGGATTGAATATTCAACGACGACGCAACTAATTCTAATTGTCATTGTTACAGCTATGGCCTCTTTGTCCGTATTTATGGGCTTAGACAAGGGTATTAAACGATTATCAGAGATCAATTTAGGCTTAGCATTAACCCTCTTATTATTTGTATTTTTTGCTAGTTCAACAATATTTATATTGCAAGCGACTATACAAAATGCTGGTCAGTATTTTTCAAACTTATTTAACATGACCTTTAATTTATATGCCTATCAATCTGATGGTTGGATTGGTGGTTGGACAATTATGTACTGGGCATGGTGGATTTCATGGTCGCCATTCGTAGGTATGTTTATTGCGCGTGTGTCTGAAGGACGTACTATTCGTGAGTTTATTGTAGGTGTTTTACTTATACCAACAGGCTTCACGCTGATCTGGATGGGAGTGATGGGCAACGCTGCACTCTATAGCATCTTAAACGAAGCGAATACCTCACTGATTTCTGCAGTACAACGAGACTCATCCGTTGCGCTATTTGAGTATTTAGGAACTTTGCCATTCTCAGGCATTATGAGTTTTGTTGCGACCATATTGGTTATGCTATTTTTTGTGACTTCAGCGGACTCTGGTGCACTTGTTACAGATTATTTAACAGCTAAATCTGAGAACTCCCCAACATGGCAACGATTGTTTTGGACAACTCTAATGGCTGTTCTTGCGATTGTTTTGTTGTTTGCAGGAGGTTTAGGTGCTTTGCAATCTGCAACAATGTTGAGTGCATTACCATTCACTTTTGTAATGCTTTTAATTTGCTGGGGCTTAGTCAAAGCTCTACATTTAGATGCAACCAAGATGCAAGCATTACAGGATGCGCGTATTACACCTAGAGCAATTCATAATCCAAGAAGTTGGCAGCAACGTTTAGGATTGATTATGCATTATCCGCATACACGTGAAGAAGTTGAACAATATATTGATACAACGGTAAGCCAGGCATTTTCAAATCTACAGAAAGAGTTTAAGCGTCGTCATTTAGATGTGACGGTAAACACGATAGATGATGGCTTGCAGCTTCGTGTAAACCACCAAGATGAGATTAACTTTATCTACCAAGTAGTTGTCCAAGAAAAAAATACACCAAGCTTTATGATTGATTCAGGAGAAATTACGCAAGATTATCAAGCTGAAGTATTTTTGAGGGAAGGTGGTCAAAATTATGACATCATCGAATGGACGCAAGAAGATATCTTGCAAGATGTCATTGATCAATATGAGCGTCATCTGCATTTTTTAAATTTAGTTCGAACTAAGAGCCAATAGATAAAAAACCGCCCAAATGGGCGGTTTTTATTAACATATGAGAGTTTTATAAGTAAAAATAACATATTGTTTAATAAATAGAATAATGAGGAAATTTGATATTTTGATAAAATTGTACAAATTTTTAAATAATTTAATTAAAATAAATTTGTATACTCGTCATATCCTAACCAAGCCTTTTAGATGCAAAAGCATACAACTCTGAAAAGTTTATAACTTACTGTAAATACTAAGGAATACAGTTTGATGCTTAACATTCCAATCCAATCCAAACTCGGTGGATTCTACTTTTTCTATTATTCAATAGTGGGTACATTCATGCCGTATTGGAGTTTGTATTTAGAGGATCAAGGGTTTAGCTATCAAGAAATTGGTGTTTTATCTTCGATTGCAATTGTGACACGTTTTTTTGCGCCATTTATTTGGGGTTGGATTGCAGATAAATCCGGCAAGCGCATGCTTTTAGTCCGAATTGCAACATGGATGGAAGCCTGTATTTGGTTTCTGATTTTTATAATTCCCAACAGTTTTCAGTCTGTTGCATTACTCATGTTGGTATTTAGTTTCTTTCAAAATGCCATATTGGCTCAATTTGAAGGGGTAACTTTATTTTGGTTAGCTGAGCGTCGTGCAGAACTTTATGGAAAAGTCAGAAAATGGGGATCAGTTGGCTTCATTGTTGGAGTATTTGGAATAGGGGCTTTGCTAGAAATTATACCTGTTTCAATGCTTCCTATCATGTTGTTATGCATTGCATTTCTCGCATTTATTTGGTCATTTACGATTAAAGAGCCCGCTACTGCACCATCATCTCAGAAAAAACTTGAACCACTTTGGCCTATCTTAAAACGGCCTGTTGTAGAGAGTTTTTTTATCATTGAATTTTTTCTGCTCTTTTCACATGCGCCGTTTTATAGTTTTTATAGTAACTACCTTAAGCAAGCTGATTTTTCGACGAGCCAAATCGGTTTTTTATGGTCTGTCGGAGTCATTGCAGAAATCATTATGTTTGCCTATGCCAATGTCTTTTTTAATCGATATTCTTGGCGTAACTTAGTGCTCATTTGTCTAGGGCTAACAGGGATGCGATGGTTGATAGTTGGCTTATATCCGACGGTGTTTATCACTCAATTTGCTGCGCAAACGATTCATGCCTTTAGTTTTGGGTTATTCCACTTAATCGCGATGCGAATCATTTTTCAAAATTTTACCGCAAGTCAACAAGGGCGAGGTCAAGCGCTATACAGTACCATGTGGGGCTTAGGTGTTGCGAGTGGTAGTATTTTAGCAGGCCGATATTGGGACATGCTTTCGGGACCCGTTATTTTTATGATCGCAGGACTGGTGGTTATACCTGCCATGTTTTTGGTCGTGGGTTTGCCTAAAACGATCCAAAAGCTAGCTTGAAACAATTCAGTATTTTGATAAATCTCAATGAACTAAAATCACCTGATTACGACCGAGCTCTTTGGCTTGATATAAGGCCTGATCGGCTTGATTAATCATACTTTGTAAACTTGGAGCATTGGGCAAAGACTGATGGATCAGACCAATACTCACCGTAATATAAATCGTATTTTGTTCATCAATGATGATAGGCGTAGTTTCAACGACTTTTCGGATACGTTCAGCAATACCTTGAGCTTCAGGTGCTGCAATGTTCGTGAGTAATACACTAAACTCTTCACCACCAATACGTGCAAATAAATCAGTTTCACGTAAATTCTTACGCACAATACTCGAAAATTCTTGTAAAACTTGGTCACCGACATAATGCCCATATTGATCATTCAATTTTTTAAAATGATCAATATCCATCATGATAATGGAAAAGTTAAGCTGAATTTGGTTTTGTAGGTAAAGTTCACCTTGCTCGAAAAAATATCGACGATTCATCGCATGCGTTAAACTATCATGATTTGCAAGGTATAAAACCTCTTTATATAGTTCGTGCCGATTTCGGCTAATAATACAAAGAATCAACGGTGAGAGAATCAGCATGGCTAGGCCAATGCGGACTGAAATTGCTGTCGATAAATAGGCAAGCGAAGAATCGTGTAAGTAGAACGCATTTAAATTGTAATAGGTCGCTAAAATTACCACGGCATTAATCAGTGATAAGGTAAATAATCGATAGGTTAATGCTGCCCAAATTAGAGCCGCTAAAGGGTAGAGAATTGCCCCTGGGCCTGTAGAAACTGCTGTTAAAAATACACAGAAGACAACTGCAATTGCCGGAAATATTTTATTGATCTGAAAGCTTTGATGACGTCGATCTTTGAAATAAAGTTTCAGATCGGCCAGTTTAGGAAAAGACAGAATAAGCGGTAATATAATCAGCGCATTTAATATTTCGGTAATCCACCACATACCAAAATCAATCGACAATCGATTGGTCGACATAAACGTATTGGGTATATAAGGTACGGTGAAAATAGCAAAAAGAGCACCCGCAAGACATCCACCGCAGGCGACGATGACAATCATGGTCAGAAAGGTTAAACCTTTATTATAGTTTTGATAGTTCACCTGAAAATATCGCATAAAAAATAGCGATACCATGCTGTTGGTTAAATTCGAAAAAGTGAGAAATAGGGTGAGTTGGAAATAATTGCCCGTCACTAAATCGGCGAGCATATAACCGGTAAATGCACCTAACCATCCTCCCAGATTACTGAGTTTGGGGAACCTTCAGAATAATGCTAACAATACTGCATTCGCAGGCCAAAAAATCGCTAAATAGCTTAATGGGCGGCTGAAAATACCGACTAAGCAGCAGCAAAAAATAACTGCAGCGACTATGACAAAAGCCATGCTGTGGCGTGTATTAAGCGGAGCAAGACTATTCGAATGCAGTTTCATTAGCTTATGTAAGCCTAAGTTAAATATGGGAGAATTCGTTTTTTTCGTATATTAAACGATAAAAATGATTTTATATTATTTTATTGTAAATAGTGTGATTTGTTTGGCATTTAGCTGATTTGTAGTTTCGTTAACGAAGATTGATTTTCTGGATAAAGATGAAAAATGATTGTTATGAAAATGTGATAAACCGCGGATTTGTAAAAAAATGTGTTACTTTAAGAGCATGATTTATATGACTGATTAAATGTATGAAAATAGCATATCTTACAGTTTTACTCATGTTGAGTTCATCGTTGGTGATGGCGGCAGATAATAAGAATACAACTCAAAATTCAGAGGCTAAAAATCAAGTTGAAGCGGTGAATAGCTTTAGGGTGACAACACGTTCTGAATTGGTTGGCTTATGGGGCATGGAAATTCCGACCAATAAAAAGTGCGTCGAATATTATAATTTTAAGAGTAATAATGATGTTGTGATTAAAAGCGGTGAAGAGTGGTCATCAGGGGTGTATGACTATCAACCTGCGCAAGATCCGAATGTGCAAATTCCAGCACTGATTTTGCAAGTGAAATATGACAATAATCAGATGGATTGTTCGGGCAATATTCAAGATCAAACCGGCGAAATTTCACAGTACTTTGTAAAGTGGAAAAGTCCATCGGTTATTAATTTCTGTGCCAATGATCAGGCTCAGCAGTGTTTTGCGACATTGCGTCGAGTATTGCCTTAAGCATGACATATTGATATTTCTTCTTATGAAAATAAAAAACCACTCATTTGAGTGGTTTTTTTGACGCTGAAGATTTATTTATCTTCATGTCCTTCGACTTTCTTTAATAGATGCTTTTCAAGATAGTGAATATCCATTGCTTGTTCGCAGAAATTTTTATCTTGAAGAATCAAATCTTTATGTAGGGGAATATTGGTTTTCACGCCAGTTAAGATAATCTCTTCGAGAGCTTGTTTCATACGCGCAATAGAGGTGTCACGGTCTTTACCATGCGCAATGAGTTTTGCAATCATTGAATCATAGTATGGTGGGATGCTATATCCTTGATAGATATGAGAATCTAGTCGGATACCTGCGCCACCCGGTGCATAAAAATGATCGATTTTTCCCGGTGAAGGCATAAATGTAGATGGATCTTCTGCATTAATACGACATTCAATCGCATGACCTTTAAGTTGAATATCTTCTTGTTGAAGATCCAAACCTAAGCCAGCAGCAATGCGTAATTGTTGCTCGATAATATCCACACCAGTTACTTGCTCAGTAACAGGATGTTCTACTTGTACACGAGTATTCATTTCAATAAAAAAGAATTCACCTTCTTCAAATAAGAACTCGAATGTACCAGCACCACGGTATTGCATTAATTTACAAGCATTTACACACGCTTCAAGAATATGCGCACGTGCTTCTTCAGGTAAACCCGGTGCAGGCGCTTCTTCAAGCACTTTTTGATGGCGACGTTGCAATGAACAGTCACGATCATAAAGGTGAATTGCATGGCCATTACCATCTGCAAGAACTTGCACTTCGACATGGCGTGGCTTTTGAAGGAAACGTTCCATATAAACGGTGTCGTCACCAAACCACATTTCCGCATCACGTTGAGCAGCTTGTACAGATTCGAGTAGCGTGTCTACACGTTCAACGATACGCATACCACGACCACCACCACCTGAGGCAGCTTTTACAATCAATGGAAAGCCAATTTCTTTGGCTTCTGCCAATGCATTGTGAATCGTTACAGCATGGTCACAACCCGGAACAGTTGGTACACCAGCTTTTTTCATCGCAATAATGGCAGAAACTTTGTTCCCCATTAAGCGAATGTGTTCAGGACGCGGACCGATAAAGATAAAACCTGAGTTTTCTACAATTTCAGCAAACTCAGCGTTTTCAGATAAGAAACCATAACCTGGATGGATGGCATCTGCACCGGTGATTTCAGCCGCTGTAATAATGGCAGGTATATTGAGATAACTTTCGCTGCTGGCACCTGGTCCAATGCACACAGCTTCGTCACAGAAGCGTAAGTGCATTAGGTCTTTGTCGGCATCGGAATAAATCCCTACGGTTTTAATTCCTAAAGTTTTGCAAGCGCGGGTGATGCGGAGCGCAATCTCACCACGGTTTGCAATTAAAACTTTTTGCAACATTGTGATTCCCCGTGGTCTTAAGCGCGATAGCGGAATAATGGTTGACCGAATTGGATCACTTCGCCATTTTTAACCAAAATTTCTTCAATCACACCGCTTTGAGTTGCTTCAATTGGGTTCATGATTTTCATTGCTTCGATGATACCGAGTGTTTCACCAGCAGATACAGTTTGACCAACTTTAACAAATGGTGCTTCACCTGGATTTGGCGCAGCATAGAACACACCAACCATAGGAGACGGCTCAACAGCACCACGTGGTGAACGAGGTGCAGCAGGTGCAGCGGCGGGAGCAGCCATAGCAGGCGCAGCGGCAGCAACAACTGGATTGCGACGAGTTAGAGCGATAGATTGATCGCCTTCTTTAACTTCAATCGCCTGTAAGTCAGATTCAATCATCAAATCGATGAGTTTCTTGATTTTACGGATATCCATGAACAGTATTCCTAATTAAGATTGAGAAGTTGGTTGAATTTTTTCGATGGCGAAGTCTAGTGCTGCGGCATAACCTTTTGCACCTAAACCACAAATAACGCCAACGGCTTTATCAGATAGATAGGAGTGATGTCTAAATGCTTCACGAGCGTGGACATTTGATAGATGTACTTCGATAAACGGAATGGCTACACCAAGAAGGGCATCACGCACAGCAACCGAAGTATGTGTTAGGGCTGCTGGATTAATAATGATGAATTGAACGCCTTCTTGTTGCGCTTGATGAATTCGGTCGACGACAGCGCCTTCCCAATTACTTTGGAAAGTGTCGAGAGAAATGGAAGCGTTTTGAGCCTGTGAAATCAGTTTTTGGTTGATATCTTCAAGTGTCAGATAGCCGTAAACTTCGGGTTCACGTTTTCCCAGTAAGTTGAGATTCGGTCCATGAATGACCAAAATGGTCGAGCTCATTCAGCCTGCTCCAATAAAAAGTTGCAAATTTACTTTGCAAGATACCTGCAAAGTTTGCTCATTATGGCATAAAATTCCACATTTTTTTTATAATTTCTTTGAATTGACGTGAAAAGCATGTGCCGAGAATGGGCTATATAATGCGAACTTTGCATAGAATTGGCAATGTTAAAAAATTACATTTTTATCATTATATTGTAGGACATCATTTTAAACCCAATTGGCTAAAACTGTTGATATCTTTTGTGTAAACTTGCTTTATCGTGGTGCATGCGTTTAGCAATAACCAGTATAAATGATTTGAAAGGTGAGATGGCTTGTACATTTGTCTTATAGATCGTCAGTTGAACAGCCTACGCAAGCATAGTCGTAAAGATGGTATTTATACAGCGACTTAAAAAATTCTAAGGTTTAACTTATTTCACGCGTAAAGGAATCTAAATTGTTCTCAGTTTTCAATCGAGTTATTTGAAAGCATAAATCAGGTTTGTGTGCTAAGTATATAAAAATTAAAAGATAGTTACTTTTTCTATGGTTTATAAAGCATATTTCTAGGCCAATGAAATTTTTTTCATAGATGATAGGGCTCAAGCTAGATATTTTGTTTGCCTTAGCGAATTAAATATTCTGTGGGAGCATTTCCTTATAAGTAGGCAGCTTTAGATATGATGAACATTTATTGCCTAGCTAAGTCATACTTTATAGACCTATATATAAGCGTATTAACCATCCTGTGTATTTTCTAGTCAGTGTTTTGAATCTATGAAACGTGCAAGGCATTGACGATTTCTTTCATAAATCATGTAAGTTTGGAAAATCGGGTATTTGTCCAAATTTGCACAGGCATTGGCAAAAGTTAAATCTGTGGTGGTAAAGAAGCTTGCTGTTTGCATGCTGATTCTATTTTTTATTCGTCTATTTCTATGTTTTAGCGGTATATGTGTTGAATAAGTTTCCTTTCTTCTTGTTTATACTTTTAGGTGGAATCTACCGCATTGAGTCTTTTTCTATAAATGAATTGATAAAACAAGGCTCGAATGCTTTCCCGCGGAAAAAATTTATCTATATAAGTGTAATTCACGGTAGAATGCCCGAAACCTATATGGCCTGAGAACAAACATGGCAAAACATACGCAAAATTCATCACCTTTGGCAGAATTGATTGCAGAACAAAAACTTTTATGTGAAGAAGTGGGTTCTGCATATGTAGAAGTGCAGGGCGATGATGTAATTGCGGTGGCTGTTCATACCTTAAATAAAGATCCAATTGTTGGTATTCGTAAGCCTGCAGAAGGTGATGAAAATGTCAGTTGGTATATTTATGGTGGTGAGCTTGAAGGCGCAGATAACTTTGAAACAATGACTGTGCGTAAACTGCAAGATGTTGTGCCTGAAGTGCTACCGTATTTAGCTTTGGATGTAGGCTATCGTTTTATGATCGATGCTGATGATTATGAAGATGTCTGGAAAGAAGGTGATGAGGCTTAATTTATGCATTCTCCGTTGATGTATAAACTTTATGTCCTTATTTTCTCTGTGTTTACTGCTTCTGTAGCATATGCAAATGTGAATGAAGCGGTTACTCCACAACTGACTCAAGCTGAATATAATGCTCAGATAAAAGCATATACTGAGCAAATTAATTCAACCAAAGCCATTTTGGATGACCCAGCCTCTACAGCAACTGGTCAGCAGCAAACTCAAGCTTTTTGTTTAAGATTGAATGCATATCGACAGATTTTAGAAATCTCTCAACAAAATTCAGCTCTTGAAATGGCCAATCTAATGCAAGTGGCTTCACAGCATTATTTACAACAACAGCAACAAAGTATGCAGTCGTCTGGACTAAACGAAAGTGCGTTTTGTTCGAGTCCTACAAAATAAATTGAGACGTAAACTTTTTCTTCTAAAACTTTTTGGATTCTATTCGGTGATAAATCTAACGTGGATAACCTTTACATGATTCATGATGTAGCATCCGCACACATTTACTCATATACGACATTCTATTCGAGTACGATAATCAAATGATTTAATCACTTTGAATTTTTATCGAGTTTCTCTCAGTATGGTTGATGGATAAATAGACAAATATTGCGAGTATGATAAGATGATTGAACACATTATTTTTGATGTTTGAGGAGTTGTTTACATGACAGCTTATACTTCAGTAATGAAAGCAAGCCAATATGAGGATGATATGATCCCAGGCCTTGCTATACATGCATTTCGCCATGCTTTTGAACAAGCAAGTGCGTCATCCACTGTGGTTTATGTAAAAGGTCTACAACTGGTTCAACGTCTGCAAAATGGTCAAGAAGTACAAATAAAAGATGTTTCAGCCGACTTTGTACAAGTGGATGATCTACCTAAAATTTTAAAACGTAAAAAGAAAATAGAGGAAATTGTTTAATACATGCCTCCACAGCCTCGCATTAGAATGTTCGCGGGTCCAAATGGTTCAGGTAAAAGCACAGTTAAAGAATATTTATTGCCCCATCATATTGGGGCATATTTAAACGCGGATGAACTTGAAGCTCAACTGAAACATTCACACCGGCTCAATTTGTTGGATTATCATCCCGCTTTAAAATCAGAAGCATTAATTAACTTTCTCGATACGAAAAAACGTCCCGCTGATGGAGACTTTATTCCGCTATTAGCACGTAAACCTCAGATATTAGATCCCTGGAAAATTGAATTTCATCCAGATCAGATTGATTCATATCTTTGTGCAAGAATTATCGATTACATCCGTTTGCAGTTTTTAGAACTAAAAATTAGTTTTACCTTTGAAACGGTGATGTCCCATATTTCCAAGGTGGAGTTTCTACGCGAAGCAAAAAGAAAAGGCTTTCGAACCTATCTATATTATGTTTCCACTATTGATCCTGTTATCAATATTTCACGTGTTCAGTACCGCGTGAAAACGGGTGGACATGGTGTGCCAGAACAAAAAATTCGCGAACGTTATTATCGAAGTATGGATCTGTTAATGCAGGCGGTAGAAGCAACGGATCGTAGTTATTTATTTGATAACTCTGCCGATGGACAGCATGCTTCTTTCATTGCGGAAATTGAACAAGCTGAAATTTTAAAGATGAATTCAGGTATTCAGCGTTTACCTTGGTGGTTTGTAGATAAGGTGCTCAAAGAGTTTGAGCCAAATTAATATCAACTGAACGTAATAAAAAACAAAATAACAGGATGAACCTATGCAAAATAACGACTATGAATTACAACAACATTCAAACTCATCTCCATTAGATCAAACTCATCTTGATCAAGCCATTGAGCAGCAAGCTGAACAAGAACAGCAAAAAAATAATACATCATCTGATCCTTTATCTTCTCTAGATTTGACTGACTTAGCTGAAATTGGTTCGAATATTATAGAATTGGGTTCAGATGCTTTAACATGGGTGAGCGATGCACTCAGCGATATCAGTATTGATCTATAAATTATCTATTATTTCAATTAACTTCATAATAAACAGCCTTTATTGAAAAATCTCCGAGGAAATATTTCGTGATTTTTCAAGTTTATAAATTAATTCTAAATAAAACTAATCAAACACTCTTGAAGCGTTAAATTTTTCAATCAGGAAAAGGCAAGTCAGAACGAATATTTCGGTTGGAGAGCTTGCATCTTTTTTTAAATAACATATTATAAAAACATATATTGTTTTTGTGGCTGATGAATATGCATCCATTTCTAACCGCTTTTCTCGGCGGGACCTTATTGGGCCTAGCCGCAGTTGGCTACCTATACGTACATGGTCGAATCGCCGGTATCAGTGGTTTAATTGCGCAAATGTTGAATCCTCAAACGATTTTAAAAACACCTGCGATATGGTTTTTAGCGGGACTTTTTATTGTGCCTTTTATCTACGGGAAAATGACCTCTGTGACAATTGAACTGGATGCAAGCCCATGGATGATGATCATTGCCGGGGTATTGGTTGGATTCGGAACGAGATTAGGTTCAGGTTGTACTAGCGGTCATGGCATTTGCGGTATTAGTCGTCTTTCTAAGCGTTCATTCTTTGCAACTGCTAGTTTTATGTTGGCTGGGATTATCACAGTTTATGTAATGAGACATGTAATCGGAGCTTAATGATGAAAAATATATTGGCTTTTATTTTTGGTGGAATTTTCTCATTAGGTTTAATGATTTCGGGCATGTCTAATCCAGAAAAGGTCTTAAGTTTCCTTGATATTACAGGGCAGTGGGATGCGAGTTTAGCTTTTGTGATGATGGGAGCCATTGCAGTTGCATTTATTCCATTTCAAATGGCCGTTCGTCAATCAAAACCGACAACCTTTGATAGGAAGGCGATTGAATTACCGAGTAATAATCAAATTGATGCAAAACTCGTCATGGGGAGTGTTATCTTTGGAATAGGTTGGGGGATTGCTGGGATTTGTCCTGCGCCAGCCTTTACTTTGATCGGTCTTGGTTATTATCAAGCGATTTATTTTGTTATAGCGATGTTTGCAGGCGTCTATCTACATCGTAAAATTTCGGGAGCAAAGTAATGTCAAATCGTGCACAGGTACAACATTTTTTTGATGAAAATACCAATACATTTAGTTATGTGGTATCTGATCCGCAAACAAATCGATGTGCGATTATAGACAGTGTATTGGATTATGATGCTGCTTCCGCAACTACTCAAACTAAGCATGCAGATTTGATTATTCGTTATATCCAAGAAAATAGCCTAAGCGTAGAATGGATTTTAGAAACGCATGTGCACGCAGATCACTTAACGGCATCACAATATTTAAAACAGGTTCTTGGTGGCAAAATTGCGATGAGCCATAACATCAAGATTGTGCAGGAAACATTCAGCGCCATTTATAATTTTGATGTGAAATATTTTAATTCACATCAGTCTTTTGATTATTTATTTGCAGATCATGAAGCATTTAAAATCGGCGAGTTAAATGCGTATAACATTCCAACGCCTGGACACACACCTGCTTGTCTGAGCTATGTGGTTGGTGATGATGCTGTGTTTGTCGGTGATACCTTATTTATGCCTGATTATGGCACAGCACGCTGTGATTTTCCCAAGGGCAGTGCAGCAGTATTATTCGATTCAGTACAAAAGATTTATCAGTTAGCACCTGAAATGCGCTTGTTTTTATGCCATGACTATTTACCAGAAAATCGGTCAGAATACTGCTGTGAAAGCAGTGTACATGCACAAAAGGAGCAGAATATTCATATTCACGTTGGTACGAAAAAAGAAGATTTTGTCACAATGCGAACTCAGCGTGATGCAAATTTGGCTATGCCAAAACTGATTTTACCTGCAATACAAATCAATATGGATGCAGGTAAATTTCCAAAACCAGAAGGGAATGGTATTCGCTATTTAAAAATTCCTTTTAATCACTTTAAATCTGCAAATTAAAGACAAAAATCCTTTAGGTTGATTGCGGTTGGCTATTTTATTTATAAAATAGCCTAAGCAATTTAAATCATATACCACATACAAATAGCCTAAGTAAGACTAATAATTTTTAACTGTCATTTGATTTCATTCCATCAACTAGGCATCATAATATCAACATAGCAAAGTATTCAAAAATGATCCTAAATTACGAATATCATCAAAAATTAGAGGGCGAAACGCATCCACTAGTCTTTATTCACGGTTTATTTGGCAGCCTCAGTAACTTAGGGATGCTTGCCAGAGCTTTTCAAAATTCACATTCTGTCATTCAGCTTGATTTACGAAACCATGGTAAATCACCTCAAAGTACAGAAATGGATTATCGTGAGATGGCAAACGATGTACTTGAGACATTAGATGCGATTGGCATCGATAAGTTCTCAGTGATTGGCCATTCCATGGGTGGCAAGGTCGCAATGCAATTGGCTTTAATCTCAGAGCGGGTAGAGCAACTTGTTGTATTGGATATCGCGCCCTTTGCATATCAAGAACGTCATCATGATGAAATTTTTACAGCTTTGATTGCTGTACAAAATGCACAAATTCAATCTAGACAACAAGCGGTTGAAATTATGCGTGAGTATATTCATTTCGATATGGTGATACAGTTTCTGCTCAAGTCTTTTAGCAAAGGACAATGGTTGTTTAATGTAGATGCGTTGTATAAACAATATGACCAGATTATTGGTTGGGAAAATATTGAAAATACTTGGCAACAGCCTGTATTGTTCATCAAAGGTGGAGAGTCACCTTATATTTCAAAAGTGGAACATACCAATACGATAGAACAACAATTTCCACATGCGAAAATTGTAGAGATAGAAGGCGCAGGCCATTGGTTACATGCAGATAAAACAACTGACGTTTTAGAGCAAATACAAAATTATCTAGAATAATACAATGTGCCTTCAATTATATTTTGAAGGCACAACATCGAAATATTACTCAATCGAAATGTTATTGGCTTGAAGCTGACCTTCAGAGGTGAGTAGTGCCGCCATCTCTGCAGTTTTTTTCAGGCCTGGCATACGATATTCTGTATGGCCATAATCTTGAATGGATTTCCAGCGTCCGCCCCATGTTAAACCGACAGACTCAGCGGCTTGACCGTAAAGTTGATAACCACGCATAGCCCAAGGGTCTCTTTCAGTAATGACCACTTTTCCATTGCGTTTAAAGGCGACATCGGCTGCTAAACCAAACTGATGATAACTTTGGAAGCCACGGGCACGAGTGGTATTTTTATTGGTGGCTAAATTATTTTGACGTTCTGGACTACGATAACCTTCAAGCAAAATCATTTCATAGCCATGTTGTTCACGCATGATTTTGAACACCATCAATAAACGCTGCTTATAACGAGGGTTCATTTTATGCCATTTACGATCTGCTGAAGGCACATCCGTAGAGTATGAATGCGTATGGATATCTTGAACTTCTGGATTGAAGCTTGAGGCCATAACAGATGGCTGCTCAATCATTGCAGCTTCTTCTGCAATTGCTTCTTGAACAAGATATTCTTCGACTTCAGGAGGTGCATCTAAAACTTGCCCATCGAGCATCGAGTAAATTTGAGGATCGACTTTGCGTAAATAATCTGCTTCTACTTTACTTGCAGTAATCGGGCGAGTAAAAGCAAATAATAAAATACTGGCAAACAGTAAAAAGCCTGCAAATAAAATCCACCATTGTTGTAAATGCCAGTGTGATTGAATCTGTTGTGGTGCTGCAGCATAGTTCAGTTCATAAGCAAAATTTTTGGCGTGTTGAATTCTTTTTTTACTTTGTGGAATAATTTGAAAGAAAAAATCTTGAACTTTAATTCTTAGCTCATAAGAAAAGCAAAGCACTGTCACCAGTGCTAAGACAAAGAAACAACTAACCAAAAAAATGATCATGGAGAAACTGTAGCGCTCACAGTCGCATTGGCAGTGCTTGTTGCAGCAACCACTTTTGGACGTTTGGTTTCAGAAATTTGCGTTCCGCCCATCGGTTCTTCGAAGTGCTCATCTTCTTTTACTGCTTTCGTAGATGGCTCTGTAGGCTTGGTCACCTTGGCTGTTGTTGGCGCAGCTTTAGGTTTTGCTAATGTGGTTGGAATATGTTGTTTAACGGTTGTTGTAGCAGCTACAACAGGGCGCTGCGGTTGGGTAATTTCAAAAGGCGAACGGTTATTCGCTACAGCTTGAACAGGCTGAGTCACTTTTGTTGTATTTCCATGATTGAAAGCGGTAGCTAAATCATTCGAATATAAACCATTATCCGGATCTTTTTCTTCAGTTGCATGAACGGTTTGCGGTGCTTTTTCAGCTGAAGCTTGTTCATTTTCACTTTGACGGGGCGCAGCGGATACCTCAGTTTCAGTTTTATCTTCAGTTGAGGTAGAAGTAGTCATCTCTGTATTTGCAGGCTGATCGTCAGAACTTAGATAAAAATATCCCAGGCCAGCAACAATAATGACCGCTGCACCAACAAGAAAGCCAATCGCAGCATGAGCTAAAGGCGGTAAATTATTCTTTTGAGTCGACTGTAAAATTCTAACGTTATTCGATTTTTCGTTTGCCATGGTGTCTAAGTCTTATGGTAAATGAATGGTGATATAAGCCTGTTCCGATGGTGCAGTTATGACATTTTGATATTGTGATAACGCCTGATTATTTTGACTGGATAACATATATTTCAGTCCACCAAATGCTAATACAGCAAACAAAGCCCAAAAGATAATGATCCAAAAAAATGGTAATTCACGGTGAATAATGTTTTTAATTTGATCCGGCAGTGCCGCGAAAGGCGAAAACGCCTTTTTACCTTTCATATAATCAATTTCATCACCGACACGTGCAACGAGTGAATTGAGCATTTCAATCGATTCAAGTCGGTATTTACCATGAAAACCAAGGAGCATGCAGTAATGATAAACTTCAAGTGCTGCTAAACGATCTTTATTCTTAGAACGAATTTGCTCTAAATTTTCAAAAAAGCGGTAACCCGCAAGCTGTGAACCAAAAAGACTTAATTGCAATGGATTCATCATCCAATTGTTTTGTAAATCAAAAAAGCGTGCATCTTGTTGGGTGACAATGGTTTCATCTAATAAAGCGCAATAGGCATATTTTGCGTCCGTGATATCTTCATTGCTGAATTGAAGCTTACGGGCTTGGCTTTCAAATCGGTTTAATAGATCCATAATTTTTGTCCTGAAACTTTCAGGGCTGGATGGAACATATTGATTTTTGAGTAAGAAAACAATGTAAAACCCATCATGCAGTAGATCAACTAAATTAGTTGAACTGTTGATTGTCGGTTCAGCACTTGGTTTTGAAGAGCCTAATCCTATTTGACCGTCGTCAAAAAGTGAAGGGGCATTATTTGAAATATTCATGATTGCTCCTTAACCATTCATCACAGCAATAAGTTCAATCGAGATATCTTGGAAGCCAGCTGGTATGTAAACGCAGATGGATTCAGAATCAAGCATACGTTGATACAAATCATTATTTGGCTCAACTTCAAAATAACTCACACCTGAACGTACCGGAATTGCTGTTGGCACTTGCATCATATGTTGCAATGGCACAGCCGGTAATGCCGCCATGACACGCTGTTCAACATCAACGGTATTACCGACTTTAAAGCGCAGCGGTACATAAGAAATAATGTCATGTGTAGGCATCACACTACTTGAAACAGCTAAATACAGGCGAGAATCGCGAGTAATTTTATCACTTTCAAGACTGCCCACCCAGTAGGATTGACGGGTTTCTTTCAAGTTAATACTGATATATCGATTTGAAATAATCGTATCGAGCAACTCACGTAAAATCACATCTAATTGAGTAAAACTTTCTTGCAAATTATGATGTTGATACTGTGGAAGCTGATCTACTTCGTAAGCTGTCGAGAAGGTGAGCAAGGAACCTGTCAGACGCAATAATTCAAAATACAAACGTTCAGGATGAATCAGTGGATATTGCAATAAATGATTTAAGGTCGCATGTGCAGTATTCAGCGCATTAACCAACCAAAACGACACAATATCGCCTGAACGGAATTCAATTAACTTTTGTTCGTTTTCACGATTATTCGATTGAATGGTTTTAATTTTAGCCTTGATGATATTGAGCGTTCGTTTAAGCCCAGTAATCAGCGAATCACACGAACTAATATGTAATATTGGTGGGATAAATTGATAATCTAAAACAAAATTACCAGAGCTTTGGCGCTTGATGCGGCCTATTGGCATATAAAGAAAACCATCAAGATTGTGCTGTGGTTCTTGGCCTAATTCAAAGATTTTGAACTCTGCACGGCGGCGTAATAAGGTAATTTCAGCAGCCGTTGCATCTGTAAACAAATCATGAGTTTCAGTCAAATGTGAATGATAGCGACTCGATTGGGTATTTTCTTCAAAATTGACGTTTCGTTTATTTGGTTGAACGATTGGTAATGCTAAATAAATTTGCATTTCACCGCGTAAATTTAATGAATCAAGTAGTACAGGCTCAGGTAATAAGTCTTGTGCAGGTGCTTGATAAATCTCGCCATCTTGCCAAATCATTTCAACTTTATTCAAAGCTAATGTGTTGGTACTGAGTTGCGATTCATCAAAAATTAAACTTTGAATACCATAAGCGAACGGTATCGTTGCGCGAACCGTATGGTTTAAACGCTGTTCATGATAAGCATCTTGTAATTGAAAGTGTTGTGGGCGTAAAAATAATCCTTCACCCCATAAAATTTTTTCTGCTTTAAACATTGTTTTTACCAGTCGCTATTCGATTCATTACTTTGTTGCTGAACACCTAACATTTCTTGTACAGCTTCAAGAGGGTTTTCATCCTTAATCACATGAGTTAACCATTCATGCAGTGGCATTTGTGACCATTTAATGGTTTTTTGCAGCATATAACTGACAGGGCTATGCGGCTCATTCACTTGGAAATAGTCCGCAATATCTTGCAAGACTTTCATGGCTTGTTCACGGTTTTCAAGATGATTTTGCACTTGAGGTTTAAATTGCTGTGTATGCTGTTGTTGTATTATTTGCATATCATTCTGCACGGAAGTTACAGTGGAAAGTGTTTGGCTTTCAATTGGAGAATTTGATTGAACCTGTTCAGCGCTCGATGAATTGATAAAAGCATCTGCTTTATAGATTTTTTTTAAGCTCAAGTGAATCATTTCGATTTGAGAGTCAATGCCAGCAAAGCTTGGCGCATCTAAACCCATCAAATCATCAAGAGTTGTTTTTAAGTTTTCCCAATGGTTTAAAATATCTAAAAACTGTTGGTAATACTGGTATTGAATTGATTTTGACGTATTGAACAAGGCATGTTCAAACTGTTCCATACCATTAAAAGACTCTTCTTGATCATCATCTTCATGGTTGGATTTACGTCTTTGGTTTTGAACATGAAGTAGTCGATCATAGTCGGATAGGGAATAAGCTGCCGCGCCATGAACGATTGAAACTGATTTAATTAATGTTGGGATTTGATTAATTATCCCTTGTAATAAACCTAGACGTTGATCAAGGTCATCATCTTCAATTTCAGGATGAAGCTGCAGCCAAAAGTCTTGCAAACTTTTTTGTGTAAGTTCAATCCCTTTGGCAATCCCTTCAAAACCATGAATGTGAGTCCACGCTTCAAGCAACCAACCATATAAGCGAATATCTTTAGTTTGTTCGCGAAGTAGATCTGACGATTTTTGGTGCACAAAGCCCCAATCTGCTTGTTTCGGTTCTGCGATCCAGTCGCCTTGATCCAAGAGTGGGTCATCTTGTGTTTTAGCTTTTTTAATTGCATGAAAATCATTGGAAAATGAAAAATCACTACCGCAAGGTAAATCATCCGTAATCGGTTGCAATAAAGCGTCGAGCTCTAAACTCATATTCTACATCGTTCCTAGCTTATGCTTCTAAGGTTTTAGTCTTTTTGCTGCTGCGTTTTTTCGCAGGTTTACTTTTAGGATCTAAAACATAAATAATTTCATCGTCTTTGACATCGATTTCAATGACCGATGGAATCTTTTGCTCACTCATTGCCATGAGTAATTCAGTGGCTAAAGCAGGCAAGACCGTCGCATTTAAAATGTTATCGACATTACGCGCACCACTATCGACCTCAGTACAGCGACTTAATAATAATTCGACTAAATCATCGGTATAACGTGTTTGCGTACCATATTGTTTTTCAATACGCGCGGTGATTTTGCCTAATTTATGCTGAATAATGCGTACAAGCAGATCATCGTGCAATGGGAAATACGGCACGATACGCATACGACCTAAAAATGCCGGCTTAAATTGTTTATATAAAGCTGGTTTTAATACATCTAAAAGTTCTTCTGCTGACGGCCATTCTTCTACTGGCTGATTTAAACAGGCCTGCATAATGGCACTAGAGCCTGCATTTGAAGTCAATAAGATCGTAGTATTTTTAAAGTCAATGACACGACCTTCGCCATCTTCCAAAGTACCTTTATCGAATACTTGGTAGAATAATTCTTGAACATCGCTGTGTGCTTTTTCAATCTCATCAAGTAAAACCACACTATATGGGTTACGGCGAACTGCTTCTGTCAGTACGCCACCTTGGCCATAACCGACATAGCCTGGAGGAGCACCTTTTAAAGACGACACGGTATGTGCTTCTTGATATTCAGACATGTTAATGGTGATTAAATGAGACTCACCACCATATAACTCGTTTGCTAACGCAAGTGCAGTTTCGGTTTTACCCACACCACTTGGGCCAACCAGCATGAAAACGCCTTGAGGTTTATTTGGATCTTCCAATTTTGCTTTGGAGGTTTTAATGCCTTGTACCAGTTGATGCAGTGCATAATCTTGACCCATCACACGTTGTTCTAACTGTGTTTCAAGCTTCAAAATTTGCTGAATTTCATCATTCACCATTTTTCCAACTGGGATACCGGTCCAGTCTGAAATGATTTCATTAATAATTTGTGCATTCACACGTTCAAAAACCAGCGGCGTTTGACCTTGTAAAGTTGCCAGTTGGTTACGAATATTGCTTAAAGTTTCAATATTTTCTGGTTTTTGCTCGGACTCTTGTTCAAGCGTTTTAATCTGTTGAACGATTTCGAGTTCTATTTTCCACTGCGTTTCAGTCGACTGAATATCTTGTTCCAGCGTAGATATTTGTGTTTTTACATTTTCAATGCGTTCGTGGTGAATAGGAATATTCTTATGTTCATTTTCAAGAATCGCCAATTCAAGCTTCAAATTATGTAATTGAGCATGAAGTTGATCCAATTTTACAGGTTGTGCATTTTGCGTTAACGCAACACGCGCAGAAGCCGTATCTAAGACACTAATCGCTTTATCAGGCAATTGACGGCCAGTGATATAACGGTGTGATGCATGGACTGCAGTAACGATAGCTTCATCGTCAATTTGTAAATTGAAATGTTTTGCCATCACGGGAATCATGGCACGCAGCATATCGATTGCGACTTCTTCAGTCGGTTCTTCAACCTGAATTACTTGGAAGCGTCGGCTTAATGCGGCATCTTTTTCAAAATACTGCTTATATTCAGCCCATGTGGTTGCGGCAATGGTTCTTAACTCACCACGTGCAAGCGCCGGTTTTAACAGGTTTGCTGCATCATTTTGACCTGCTTGACCACCCGCACCAATCAACGTGTGTGCTTCATCAATAAATAAAATGATTGGATGTGCAGAGGCTTGAACTTCATGAATGACTTGTTTTAAGCGATTTTCGAATTCACCTTTAACACTGGCACCCGCTTGTAGTAAGCCCATATCTAAAGTGTGGATGCTGACGTTTTTTAAAGCATCTGGAACTTGGTTGGTTGCAATTTTTAATGCCAGACCTTCAACAACGGCCGTTTTACCAACACCAGGCTCACCCGTTAAAATCGGATTGTTTTGACGACGACGCATCAAAATATCGAGCATTAAGCGGATTTCAAACTCACGACCAATCACAGGATCAATGTCACCATTTTTAGCTTTTTCAGTAAGATTAATGGTGTATTGGTCTAGAGCTGGTGTTTTAACTGGCGTAGTTGCATTCGTTTGTGCTGCTGATTTTTCATCTGGTGATGCAGTTGCTAAATCTTCATTTTCAATGCTCTTTAGGCAAAGATCTAAAAATTTATGTTTAATCGTATCGATAGGTAATAAATCGAAAAGAGAAGAAGCTCTTGCTGCAATTTGGTCTAAATCTGGCGCGGTAAGGAGCGCAACAAGTAAATGACCACTACGAATTTGTGGATCTTGTTCAGCAGATGCTAATAACCAAGCTTGTTCAAGTAAGCGCACAATGGATTGGGCAAAAATCGGGGTGCGCGTATTTCCTTTTGGAAGTTGAGCGATACTTTCTTTGAGGTCATCTGCCAAACCGTCTGCAGAAACTTTGTATTTTTCTAAGAGTATTTGAAGGTCATTTTTATTGTTATAGGTTAATAATTCGAGTAAAAAATGTTCAATTTCGATTTCATAATTTTGCTGTGAAATACATGTATTGGCTGACTTTTCGAGTGAAATGCGGGCGTGAGGTGAAAGTTTAGTAATTAAAACTTTTAAATTATTCATAAATAACTCATCAAATTTAGAATCCACAGTACGAAATTTTACAAGTTTGACTGTGATCTCTTTTTTCTTGCTATAAAAATAAAAACTTTAAAATCAACACCTTATATATTTTTAGTGTCTTGCTTTAGGCGATATAATACAGACTAAATAAAAAAAGGAAAAAGATTTTTTTATAAAATGAAACAAAAAAAAACAAATCGTCGACAAACTTTGGAGTATTTGGCACATTTTTGTATTGACTCTATGTGCTTATTTTTTGTTAAATCTGCAGCATATTTTTAATTTTGATAAATGAAGAGAAAACCCACGGGAAAATAAGTGGTGATTTCTCCACATATTCACATAAATTAAGTTTTAGCACGTAGAAATACAGAGGCAATTTTGAATAAATTTAGTGTTTTATTACCTATAATTTTAGCAGCTAGTTTAACACAAACCGTTTTTGCAAAAGATAAAGCGGCATCTGTGAAAAAATCCTGTTTAAAGGATTATCCACTGGCAGTAGGTGATACAGATCCAGAGATTATTGGTTTTTATAATCAGTTATGTGACAAAAAAAATAAGAAAAATGAGAACTTAAAAAATGAAATTTTTGTAGATATTGCCAAAAAATATCAAGCTAATGGTTACAATTTAAAAGCATTGCAAGCGGTCAATCTGCTGCGAGAAAAGAACTATCAGTCGCCTGAACTTACTGATGTCACTTTTTTAGCAGGTATCGCTATTTCTTATAATGCGCTGAATCATATGCGGAGTAATGAAAATCGTACTCTAGATGAACAGACCTATTCTCCTGCCAAAGTGTTGTCGGATAATATTCGTTATATTCAGCCGACGATTGATAAATCTACGTCTGCTGCAGCAGATGTTCGTGAAAAAAGTACAGAATCTTCGAGCAATGTGAAATCTAAACAGACAACACCAGCTAAAAAACGAACCAATACAGCGTCTACCAAGCCTAAACAAACGACCACAGCAGCAAGCAAAAAGAAAACCACAACGACAGCAAAACCGCAAACTACAGCGAAAAAACCTGCTACCAGTGGTTCACCTTTCGATACATTGAAAAATAAATAACAAGGAAAAGCACTCATGGCAAAACGTGAAAGTGTACAGAAAAAACTTCAACGAATTCGTCCTCCTCGTGTTCAATTGACTTACGATGTTGAAGTTGGCGACGGTAAAGAAATTAAAGAATTACCATTCGTTGTAGGGGTGTTAGGTGATTTCTCTGCGGCATCTGAAGTAGAGAAAACCAAATTAAAAGACAAGAAATTCATTAATGTTGATTTAGATAATATTGATGAAGTCATGGAGTCTTTAGCGCCACGTGCTAATTTTCAAGTTGAGAATACCTTGACTGAAGACGGTGGAAAAATGTCGGTAGATCTTACATTTAAGAGCATGGCCGATTTTACTCCTGAGCAAGTTGTACAACAGGTTGATCCACTACAAAAGTTAGTTGCTGCGCGTGAGCGTCTGTCTGACTTGCGTAATAAAATTTCAAATAATGAACGCTTAGAAGATTTACTGGATGAAGTGTTACATAACACTGATCAAATTCGTAAGTTGAGTGTGGAGGCAGAAAATGAGTAATTTTAATACTGCAACTGCTGCAAACGTTGAAGCAACCGAAGAATATTCACTTTTAGATTCAATTGTTGAACAAAGTCGTATTGCGCGTACAGATCAAGAACATGATCGTGCAAAAAGTTTGATCGGTGAACTTGCCAAAGAAGTGATGGCTGGTACCATCACAGTTTCAGACAATATGACTTTATCAATTGATAAGCGTATTGCTGAAATTGATGCGTTGATTTCATCTCAGTTAAGTAAAATCATGCACCATGCTGAATTTCAAAAAATTGAATCGACATGGCGTGGTTTGTATTATTTCTGCCAAGAAACACCTTCAAATTCTTTAACAAAAATTCGTATGTTAAATACGACGAAAAAAGAATTGATTAAAGATTTCCAAGGTGCGACCGATTTTGACCAAAGCACGTTGTTCAAAAAAATCTATGAAGAAGAATATGGATCATTCGGTGGTGCGCCTTATGCAACATTGATTGGTGACTTTGAGTTTGACCGTACTCCATCTGATATGTATTTGCTTGAGCAAATTTCACATGTCGCTGCGGCTGCACATGCACCGTTTATTTCGGCTGCTAGCCCGAATATGTTGGGACTAGAGTCTTTTACTGATATTGATCGTCCGCGTGATGTATCTAAAATCTTTGAAACAGCAGAATATGTACAATGGCGTTCATTCCGTGAAAGTGACGATGCACGTTATGTTGCATTGACAATGCCACGTGTATTGGGTCGTTTGCCATATGATCCAAAAGAAGGCATTGCCACTGAAGGGTTTAACTTCGTTGAAGAAGTTTCGGGTGAAAACCATAATGAATATTTATGGATGAACGCGGCTTATGCCTTTGGTACGCGTTTAACTAATGCTTTTGATATGCATGGTTGGTGTGCTGCGATTCGTGGTGTAGAAGGTGGTGGTTTAGTTGAAGGCTTGCCTGTCCATACGTTCAAAACCAATGATGGCGAAGTGGTCTTTAAATGCCCAACTGAAATTGCCATTACCGACCGTCGTGAAAAAGAACTGAGTGACCTTGGTTTTATTCCGTTGGTACACTGCAAAAATACGGATTATGCAGCATTTTTCGGTGCGCAATCGACGCAAAAACCTAAAAAATATGACAGCGATACAGCAAATGCCAACTCTGCATTGTCTAGCCAGATCCAATATATCATGGCAGTTTCACGTATTGCACATTATTTAAAAGCAATGATGCGTGACAAAGTGGGTAGTTTTGCATCAGCGGGTAATGTTGAGACCTTCTTAAATGAATGGTTATCGCAATATGTATTACTCGATGATGGTGCATCTCAAGAAGCTAAAGCTCAGTATCCATTGCGTGAAGCTTCTGTAAAAGTTGTAGAAAATCCAGCTTTGCCTGGTCACTACAAATCTGTGGTTTTCTTAAGACCACATTTCCAGTTGGATGAGTTGTCTGTTTCATTACGACTTGTGACCGAGTTACCTCAGTCCTCAAATTAATTTTGGGTCAACACTATAATAACTTTAAATAAATAGGTATTCAGAACAATGAAAGATATATACATTCAATTTCGTGGTAAGTACAAAGTAGACGGCGAATCTCGTGATGCAGAGCACAAGAGTTGGTTAGAAGTTAACTCTTGGACGCATAACATCCGTCAACCTAAATCTGCGACTTCTTCAAGTGTGGGTGGTCACACCGCAGAACGTGTAGAACATTCTGACATGGTTTTTGTTAAAGATTTAGATGCGACAAGCCCTAAACTTTGGGAAGCATGTTCAGCAGGTTATACATTTGATGAAGTTCAAATTGATTTTTACCGTGCGAATGGCGACAAACGCATTAAATATCTTCAAATCAAACTGAAACATGTGTTGGTTTCTAGCGTGACACCAACTGTAAATGATGAAGGTGTTCCACACGAATCATTTGGTTTGAAATATGCTGCAGTAGAGTGGACATATAACCAACAAGATATTAACGGTACTGCGAAAGGTGCTGTTACTAAGAAGTGGTCATTATCTAACAACACTGCTTCATACGCAGCGTAATAGATGGATTCAGATAGAGGCTTACTTGGGTAGCCTCTATTTTCATTTTTTTAAATATTTATAAGAAGATATGAATCTCGATCAGCTTTATCCTTATGGTTTTAGAACGACTTTATTTGACCGCTTATTACCAGCAGATGCTCAGCAGACTCAAGGTCTGTCTTTGCAAGAACTTCGTGAATCTGTTGCTTCCGATTTAGAGGATCTCCTCAATAGTCGGGTGGCAAAGTTAGATGAACTGATTGATGACTTTCCATTAGCAAAAAAGTCTATTTTGCAATTTGGCATTATCGATTTTGTGGGCTTATCGACAGCAAATCCATCGGATCGCGACAAAATTTGTCAGTCAATTGAACAATCGATTGCTGCACATGAACCGCGTTTAAAACAGATTCGAGTCGAAATGCTCATGGATGGCCATAATATGGGGGCACTATGTTTAAGTATTCAGGCATATTTAAATATTCATCCTTTATACGAACCAGTTATTTTTGATGCCTTATTAAAACCAACAACACAACAATATGTTATTTCTCCAAGAGCTTAATGAAGTGGGTTATCTGTGATTGAAGAGCTGTTACCGTATTACGAAAAACAACTACAGGAATTTGGACAACAGTCCCGTGAGTTTGCCAGTAAATACCCCAAAATCGCCCAGCGTTTGTCTTTAAACCAAGAACAAATAGATGACCCGCATATTGAGCGTTTAATTCAAGCATTTTCTCTAATTTCTGCACGGATTGACAAAAAACTTGCAGATAGTTATGACGTTTTTACCCGTTCAATTTTTGAGGTGATGTTTCCTCAATATTTAAAACCATTTCCTGCATGTTCTGTGGTGAGCTTCGAAGATATAAATAAAATTAAGCAATTAACAGATCGACACGTTATTCCAAAGGCGACCAGTCTAAAAGCCAAAAGTACGCGCGGTGTTCAATGTGAATATCAGACGGTACAAGAAGTCACATTATTACCGATTCAATTAAAACAGCTCAATTTCAAAACTCATCCATCGGCACATATGCATTTAAATCAAAATGCTACATTGAGCTTAGGATTTGAAATTTTTTCGAATAAGCACGCTTTACTCAAAAATGAAACTTTGCCGATCTTTTTAGACGCTATTTCTAATTTTCCTTTGCAGGTTTTGGATAGTATTTTTAAATCCACTACGAGTTTTTCGATTCGTGTGGGGCAGCACATTTTTGATATTGCCAATCCATTTGAAATTATGGGCTTTGATGAAGTTCAAAGTGTTCTACCTATCGATCAGCATACGCATCATGCATATCGTTTATTGATGGAATATTTTTGTGTTCCTGAAAAATTCAATTTTTTAAATCTAAATTTAGATTTCATTAAGTTTTTAAGTTTAGAACATAGTGAATTTGATGTTCAAATGCACTTTAAACTCAATTTAAATGATCAAGCGGCGATTCGAAATTATTCAGAATTAAATGCGGCAAATTTTAAATTGTTTGCTACACCAATTGTTAATCTTTTCAATAAACAAGCAGAGCCGCAAAAGATTAATCATAAGCGAATGGAATATCCATTGGTGACAGATGCACACCATCCTGAATATTTTCAAGCCTATAGCATTTTAAAAATGAATATGGTGCGTGAAAAAAGTAACCAAGATGAAGTGTATTATCCGGTACTGCCTTTTTTTGCAATGAGTCATTATCATCAGGATAAAGTCCAGTTTTTTTATAGTTTAAATCCGCAGCAGATGAAGAATAAACATCAGGAATTAAACTATTCAATCATATCTCGTGCTTTAGACCCGCATAGTACTCAGTCCGATTTTATTAGTACTGAACTACTATGTAGTAATCGTGAGTTACCTTACGAAAGTTATAATAAAGATCAAAATGCATTAACTCTGAATGATAGTAATTTGGCCCGTCGTGCCCTGATGCTCAAACGACCGTCGTTACCGTATTATTTTGAGCAAAATAAACAAGAACAGTGGCGGGTCATTTCACATTTATCTTTGAATAATATGTCTTTAATGAAAGGCGATACGGTCTCTCATATTAAAGAACTTTTGGAATTGTATAATTTACCTAAATCAAAAGAAAACCAAATTATTATCGACTCCATAAAAAATATTCAGTTTTCTACCACACAGAAACTTGTAGATAGTAAACCGTTTCCATTATTTGTCAGAGGTTTAAAAGTACAGCTCGATATCGATGCGGATATATTTAGAGGGCATAGCCTGTATATATTTAGTCAATTGCTAGCCCATATCTTTAATTTAAAAGTCAATATGAACAGCTTTGTCGATGTCTCGGTTTTTGATGCAAATAGTCAACAGGAGTTATACCAATGCGTGCAGAACGTTGGTGGCAAGAAAGCTCTGTAATTGACGGACTTTTCCAAGAACCGAAAGCCTACGAGTTTGTTCAAGCTACTCGTTTGTTAAGACATGCACCTTATGGAGCAGCTCAAGTCCATTGGGCTAATGACTTTGAGTTTAATAGTTCACTTAATTTGAACTTCCCGAACACTGAAATTGAAAGTTTAGAGTTCAACGATGAGAAAGTTGAACTGACAAATTTAATGGTGGGTTTAACGGGTATTCAAGGTGCATTACCTTATAGCTATACCAATAAGATTAAGCTCAGCGGGCGACATCAGCGACACGAAACACAAAAGTTTTTAGGGCTGTTTAATCATAAATTAACAGCACATTATGTTGATGCCAGTTTAAATTATCATTTACCTATTCGTTATGAAATCGAGCAGGATAATCACTATCTTGATATTTTACATGCATTAAATGGTTATATCCGTAGCCAGCATGATCAGCCAGATTTAGATGATTATTTTGCTGAATTCTCAGGTTTAATGCAGGGGCAAAACAATACAGCTTATGCATTAAAAACCATGCTGAATTGTATCTTTAAGCAGAAATTTGATATTCGAGAATTTATCCCTGAAACTTTTGTATTTGAAGAAGATCAGAGAACATGTTTAGGTGGATCTCAGCCGAGCTTATTGGGGCTGAATACTTTTTGTGGTGAGAAGATTCAACAGATTGACGAAAAAATTGAAATCGTGATTGGACCTTTAAATCATGAAGATTATTTAACATTTTTACCGAATCAGGCACGCAGCCTAAAATTAAAACAAATGATTCAAACTTGGTGCAGTCCAACATTAATGGTGGATGTGCGCTTAATTTTACAAAAAGAAGAAATAAAACCGGTGTGTTTAAATTCTTTGAGCGGAATTGGTTTAGCTCAGGGAGCATTTTTACAGCCGAATAAACAGGTCGATAATACAGAAACCTGTTATGCCTTAATGGGGAATTTATAATAATGCTGAAATTAATAATTGGGACCTTTAGTACGCTTTTTGTTTTGTGTACTGCTTTCGTGATTTTTTACTGGCGAGATACAGGCTATGACCCGACAGCTTTTGATCTGGTCACCTATTTTCTAATTCTTCCTGTCGCTTTATGTGCAATTACTTTGTCTCCTTATTTGATTTATAAGGGCATTCAACATCAAAAAGAAAAAAAACTTGAAGCTGAAAAACGTGCAGAAGAACAAGCTGAGCAACAACAAATTGACGCCATTGAACAAGCAAAACCGAAGCCTGTCGATGTACAGCAATTTCGTTTAAATGTTTATTCTTCAGCGGCTTGGCATAGTTTTGGTGAAAACGAACAAATTATCCAAGATATTCAACAATTCAAAAGTCCTGAACTCGATGATAAATTATTCAATGCATACGGTTTGCCTGTTCTTTCATTTCGAATCAAAGATTTAGATGAACTTACTAGTGAAGAAGCGGATGATGAATATAGTGCCATCACCATGCGTGAAAAACGAATCCAGTCACTTATTCAGCAACAACTAGAGCAACACGTTGAAAGTCTATTTTTAATTGCTGAGCATCTGAAGCAATCAGCACTCTTTTATGATAGTGAATTGGCATATCAGTATCGTATGCATCCGGGTTGGGTGGACCCAGACTATACGCAAGATGAACATCCAGAACATTTGGCGAACAATGCACAGCAAGTTTCACGTTTAAATCGTTTAAATGTCCATATTTTGCTTGCTGATAATTTGATTCATCAATGGAATGATGATTATGCTCAAATTATTCAGCAGTATCTATCTGACGGATTTTCGATCATTCCCGAACAAATTCATATCGAGCCACATTTTATCGGCACTCAAGTCGCTTATTCAGAATGGTTAAGCATTTTAGAGATGATTTCAAAACAAAAGTTTGAAGTCAGTTTGATTCTGAATGCTGACTCTGAAATCGACCAAGAATGGATTGATGAAAAGATGTGGTTACAAGAAAAATACATTGCTGCAGAGTTTGCATCGAGTTGGTGTTTGGCTGCTTCAGACGTTCAAGTTCGAGGTTTAACTCCAAATAAAGTGCTACAAGTGGTGGCACATGAGCCTGAGTTGAAACGTCATTTAGAGCTTAAAGCACTGAATAATTTAGATCAGTATGATCAAGAACAACCCTTTTTATTGATGTTAGATGATGCAACGGATATGAAAGTGGTGAAAAAATTACAGTATAAATTTAATGAAACCGCGATTGAAACCTATCATTTTTTATATACAAAACAGAATCTTGGAAATACCCAGCAATTGGCAAAAATTTTTGGATTCATGTTGGGTATGCACTTGCCAGAAGAGTTAACTGCCATGATTTATAGCACAGACCAAGAATCGACATTTGCTTTTATTCAAGCATTTTCAGTAGAAGATGAACTTGAACAAGAAACTGTTTAATTAGAATTAAGACGAAATTGAGAACATTGTGAACACACTATTTTATACGATCCTCGGTTATGTTTGGCAGTACGTCACCAATCCTAAAGCGATGGTGGCTTTGTCATTTTTTGTGGCCATTGTGGCTATGCATAATTCGATTCCGCAAAAGACTTTTTACATTGTGGTTGCTGTTTATATTCTCGGATTAATTCTGTGGGGTATATATGAATTAGTACAGCATTATCGTCATAAACAGCAAGGCGAAGAACTTGCTGAGGCGATTGCCAAGGATAATGAAGCTGAATACGGTAAACAAAAAAATAAAGAAGAACTTGCGCTGATCAATCAGCAAATGAAAGACTCGATTCAACTTATCCGTAAATCAAAACTTGGCGACAAAAAGGGTAATGCAGCCCTATATGAATTACCTTGGTACATGGTGATTGGTAACCCAGCAGCGGGTAAAAGTTCGGCAATTTATAATTCTGGTCTTAGATTTCCATTTGAAGAAACTCATCAGAAAATGGTGTCGGCAGGTCTAAGTGGTACTCGTAACTGCGATTGGTTTTTCTCTACAGATGGTGTCTTACTCGATACCGCAGGTCGATATTCTGTTTATGCCGAAGACCATTCAGAATGGTTAGGTTTCTTAAATATTCTCAAAAAAAACCGTTCTAAAGCACCAATTAACGGTTTAATCGTGATTGTTTCTGTGGCTGAGCTTGTCAGTCAAAGCCCTGAAAAATCAATCAAATTAGCCAAAAACTTACGCGCACGTATACAGGATTTGACTGAACGTTTAGAAATTTTTGCGCCAGTGTATATCGTTTTTTCAAAAATGGATTTGATTGCCGGCTTTACTGAATTTTTTGATTGTTATGATAAGGATGAATTTGATCAAGTTTGGGGTGCAACACTGCCTTATGATCCAGACTCATCTGAGCATGCCGTTGAGATGTTCGAAAAGCATTATTCAATTTTATACGATGGTTTGAAGAGCGTCAGTACTACGCACTTGAGTCGTCGTCATTCGCAAAATATTTCTCCAAGTGTAATGACATTTCCACTTGAGTTTAAAAGTTTAAAGCCAGTGTTAAAAACTTTTATTGGTACGTTGTTTCAAGACAACCCTTATCAGTTTAAACCAGTATTCCGTGGGTTCTATTTCACCAGTGCGTTGCAAGAAGGTGTGATTGAAAGTCCAATGACCGAGCAAATCGCTGAAGATTTTCATTTGGTGAAAAGTACGGATAGTGAGTTTGGCATTCCTACGAATTCTGTTTCGCAAGATCATGGTTATTTCTTAAAAGGACTATTTTCAACCGTCATTTTAAAAGATAAAAATCTGGTTAAACAACATATTAATCCTGCACGTAAACGTCAGCGCTTTATGGCATTTATTGCTGCATTGTTATTGGTTGCTGTGGTGCTTGGGTTGTGGGTTTGGTCGTATCGTAATAACCAACAACTCGTGGCGGAAGTTCAGGCAGACCTAGATAAAGTTGTGCAAATGGAAAGCCGTAGCGGAAGTGAACTTTCAACTCAATTGGATGCATTACTGATATTACAAGGGCATTTACAACAACTCGATCATTTTGATGAAGATCGTCCATTAAAATACAGCTTTGGTTTATACCAAGGGAATAAGATTCGTGAAAAACTCAAAGTTGAGTATTTACGAGGTATTCAACAAATTGTTTTAGCACCATCTCAGCAAAATATGGCGCAGTACTTACAACGCGTTAAAGCCAATGAAGCGACGTTGAAAGAAAATCACGTCAATGTGCAAATCACTCAAGCGGTGAAATCAAATCAGCCCTATTTAGAACCATCGGATACTAATCCTCAGGATGCATATAATGCACTGAAGGCGTATTTGATGATGAGCAATCATAAATATATGGAATCGAGCCATTTGAGTGACCAAGTTACTCGTTTCTGGCGTTCATGGTTAGATTCAAATCGTGGTCAAATGCCACGTGGCGAAATGATTCAAAAAGCCGAACAAGTTTTATCTTATGCGATGACTTTAGCTGCTGATCCTGCGTTCCCGCAAATGGAATCTGATCCTTTATTGGTTGATCAAACACGTCAATTATTGACGGCTGTTACTATGGGCATTCCTGCACGTGACCGCGTTTATAATGAAATTAAAATGCGTGGTTCAGTACGTTTCCCTGCAGTGACAGTGAAGCAAATTTTAGGTGAAACAGGCCAAAATAGCATGTTGGGTAGTTATGCCTTGCCGGGTATCTTTACTTACCAAGCATGGAATGATTATGTAAAAGATGCGATTAACCAAGCAGCGAATAATCCGACGGATACTCAAGATTGGGTACTCAATACCAATCGTTCTGATGACCTGACATTTAGTGGCAGTCCAGATCAGATCAGTAAACAGTTAACCGAACTTTATAAGCAGGAATATATCGCTGAATGGCGTAAATTCTTAAATGCTGTGCATTATGGCAAAGGCGCAGATGTCGCTCAGCAGTCACGTTTTATCGATATTTTAGGTGAACCTGAAAATTCGCCAATTCGTAAAGTGGTTGACCGTATTGCGAAAGAAACCAGTTGGGATAATCCAATTGTTCAAGCAGAACTGGCTGCACCTCAGAAAGGCTTTATTGCGTGGTTTAAACGTAAAGTCCTTAGCCGTGATGATGCGCAGCAGGCACAGCAAGTGGCTTCAAAAGCCGGTCAAGGTGTTATTGCAAAAGAATTTGATGTGTTCTATCAATTGGTTCGTAAGCGTGATGATCAGCAAAACAAATCTATTTTAGATGAATACATGCTGTCTTTGAGTCAAGTACGTAGTAAGTTCAATGACTTAAAGAGTGGTGGTGATATGGGGCCTGCAAGCATGACATTGGTGAAACAAACCATCAATGATCAAAGCTCTGTCTTTAATAGCACGCAAAAATTTGTGGATGAAAAAATGTCTGTGGGTCTAAATGAATTAGATCAACAGTTGATTCAAAAACTCTTTATGCAGCCGGTGACTCAGTCATTTGAAGTTCTTTTGATCCCAGCTCAAAACGAAATTAATAAGTTGTGGGCAATGCAGGCGTATCAACCATTTACAACTAATCTTGCGCCTAAATATCCATTTAATAGCAATGCAACTTTACAAGCAACCAGTAATGAAATTAGCCAAATTTTTGGTGAAAACGGAAGTATCGCTCGCTTTGTAAAAGAATATTTAGATCCATTGGTGATTCGTCGTGGCTATACCTTAACCACGAAAACATGGAAAGATTTGGGCATTGGTTTAAATCCACAATTCGTAGCGAATTTCCAACGCTATGTTGCGCCAAGTAATGGCGTTGCTACAGGGGAATTGAGTCAAGCAGCACCTGCGGCAACCAATCAATCGAACTTCCAGTTCTTCCCATTAGAAAACACACAGTTGCTTTCATATACCATTGATATTGATGGTCAGCGTATGGTGTATGAAAACGGTGTTCAGCAATGGGTGAACTTCGTTTGGCCAAATAAAGGGGCAATTCCGGGTGCACGTATTACTGCAATTGACTTGGAAGGTCAAACGCATACGATTTTTGATGAGCCGGGTGAATATGGTATTAACCGATTGGTTGAAGGCGCTCAGCGTACACAAAATGGTAATTCATTTGAAATGGTGTGGCGTAGCAAACAAAATCCAAAAGTGTTTGTAAAAGTGAACTTCCGTTTAATTAGTGGTAACGCATCTGGCCCAACTACAGGTTCAGGCTATTCAGGTATGACTCTTGTTGATCAAGTGGTGACGAATAAAGGTGTTCGTGTCGTCGCAGCGCAAACGATGCCTGCAGGACAAGCGCCTGTAGCGCCACCAGCGACTTCACCGATGAGTGTTGTACAAGGAACAGCAACACCATGATGATGAATTTAAAAATGAGAGCGGTGGCATTCGTGCAAAAGAACAAGGAGTGTGACGATGTATGAAGTGAGAACGACACCGCTGTATTATGGAAAATGTCCAGCTCGTGGTGACTTCTTAAAGAGCCGTGAACAATATTCACTGATTCAGTTAATCGATCAGTGGATCACGGAGGCGCTTGAGTTCGCTATGCGTTCAGACAATTTTAATGCAGCGTATAACTCACTGCCTTCATTAGATTTCTTTATTGCCAGTCCAAAAGATAAGCGTTTTTTGGTTGCCAATTTGATTAGTAGTGAAGACAGTTCAAAGCGTCAATTTCCAATGGTGTTGGCTCATCTGCTAGAAATCGATGATCCTTTCGATAATATTTTGTATGCACCATATCGTTATAAACAGACCTTAATTGACTTATATCAGCGTAACCGAGTGATGCGTTCTATTCGCGATCCCGATATTTTGCTCGATAAATTAGGCAAATTGAATAACGAAATCCAAGTGTTCGGAACAGAAGAAACCTCTTCTTTTTATGAGCACCATACGTTGCATTCATTTGCACGTTTATTGAATTTTACGCCTTATCAGTTGGCGCAAAGCATGATTGGTCTCGGTTTGCTGCTACAACCGATTATTCATCAGGGCACGTCTCGGTTGAATAAAGTGTTGATCTTACCGATCAATAATATTAGTTACTGCTATGAAATCGCGGCTTTTTGGGTCAATTTAATTAGTCGTTTTGTCGAAAACCAAGATGCTGAGTTACTCATTGGCATCCTACACAGTGATTCACCTGTTTTACTATTTGGTTTTCAAGGTGCTGATATTACTGCACTCAATGATGTTTTTACCCAAAATATGCAAAGTGATCATTGGGTTTCCTTGATTGATGCCAGTTGGATTGATCCTTATCTTGAACAAAATGCAGGCTTAGCCGTATTGGAACAGTCTTTGAGTGAGCGTCAGATCAGCCTTATTCATGGCATTAAACTTTTTAGACAGACTTTTATAGAAGAATAATGATGCAAAGAATCTTACCAATGTTGCCCAAATTTCTTGCGAGTGTGTGCATTTTAGGCTGTTCGGCTTTGCTCTGGGCAGAGCCTATTGTGATTGAAGGCGCTGTACCGAATGAAGCAACCAAGCAAGAAATATTAAATAAAGCCTATTTGACTTATGGTCAGGCAAATGTGGTTGATAAAATTCAGGTTCGAGCGGTTACTGCACCCAATGGTTGGGGCAATAGCGTAAGCCAGATGATTAATGATGACTTAAAGAAAGTAAAACAGGGGAAACTCTCTGTACGTGGAACGCAAGTCGATTTAAGTGGAAAGATGTCAAATCAAGATGATATCCAACCCACGACCACCAAGTTTCAGTCTTTGGTCACAGCACCTTTTCGTTTCAATGCACAGCTTTCTGTCAATCAGGCTGAACAGGCCATTATTGATGCGGCTTTACGTAATCGTATTATTGAATTTGAATCTGGAAGCGCGATTTTAGCACCATCTGGGGTACAGATCTTAGATGAAATGGTTATCGCACTGAATCGCGTCGGTGGGAAAAAAGTACGAATTATTGGTCACACAGACAGCTCAGGGAATCCTGAGAAAAACTTAAGTTTAAGCCAAGATCGTGCTAATGCAGTTAAAAACTACCTGATTGCAAAGAATATTGCGGCGGCGAACTTAAGTACTGAAGGGATGGGCTCAAATAAGCCTGTAGCAGACAATGCTACGCCTGAAGGTCGTAAGAAAAACCGTCGTATTGAGTTTGAAGTACTATAAATATTGTAACTACAACGGCTAATGCGACGAATGAACCCAGTGTATCTAGACTGGGTTTTTTTATGCCAATTGACTCAGTCGATTATTTGATAACTGAAAACGACATTTTTTAAAGCAGCAGTGTTATAACTAAATAAGACTATATTTTGAATAGGGCTAAAGCTTTAATTTTTGCATTTTATACCACTAAAGCATTCATATTTTGAGCAATAAAACAGTGGATTCTAAAATCAATTAAGGTTAAAACATAAGAATCAGTTTTGGATATGCGTTTCATATCTACTGCTTTAACCTTGTCGATAAAGAACAATCACTTTTGACATGGTGCAAAGTTTTAAAAAATCTGCAGGACAGTGTGGAAAAACAACAACTCAATATGGATGAATGTGGGAGCAAAGAATGCTTGGTAATATGATGTTTAAACCGCTTTTGATTAGTAGCATGATTGAACATGCGGGTCGCTATCATGCGGATAGTTTAGTCATTTCAAAAAATACAGACACGACGATTACGAAAACCACTTGGGGTGAAGTCCATAAAAATTCAAAACGATTTGCCAATGTTCTTGCATCACTCGGTTTAAATTTAGGGGATCGTGTTGCGACGATCGCTTGGAATAACCATCGTCACTTAGAGTCTTGGTACGCTATTTCAGGTAGTGGTTATGTATGTCACACCATTAATCCACGTTTATTTCCAGAACAATTAATTTTTATCATCAATGATGCCGCAGACCGCGTCATGTTATTTGATAAAACCTTTTTGCCTTTAATCAAAGCAGTAAAACCTTTATTAAAATCTGTTGAACATTTTATTTGTTTAGATGGACCAGATGCAGCGATTGTTGAAGCGGTGCCCGATGTGAAGTTTTATGATGAACTCATCGCGGCGCAATCTGCAGACTATACATGGCCAGAACTAGATGAATTATCGGCTAGTTCGTTATGTTATACCTCGGGTACCACAGGCAATCCGAAAGGCGTGTTGTATAGTCATCGTTCAACAGTCTTACACAGTTATGCGATTTGTATGCCGGATTCATTAAATATCTCAGCGCGAGATATTATGATGCCTGTTGTGCCGATGTTCCATGTCAACGCATGGGGTACGCCATATGCTGCGGCAATGGTGGGATGTACTTTAGTGTTGCCAGGCCCAGGTTTAGATGGAGCAAGCCTGACGCAAATGATTGATGACTATAAAGTATCCGTTGCATTAGGTGTTCCAACGATTTGGCAGGGTTTAATTAATGCTGCGCAACAAGCGGGTAGTCAGCTTGAAAGTTTAGTGCGTAATGTGGTTGGTGGATCTGCTTGCCCACCTGCGATGTTAAAAGTGTTTAAAGAACAATTTAACTGTGAAACGATTCATGCTTGGGGAATGACCGAAACCAGTCCATTAGGTTCTTCAAACCAATTTAAAGCCAAACATTTGTTATTATCTGAGGAAGAACAATTACAAGTACGATTGTCACAAGGTCGTCCACCATTCGGGGTCGATTTACGTATTACCGATGAAGAAAACGGTACACACGAAGTTGCACGTGATGGCGAAACGACGGGTAATTTACAGATCCAAGGGCATTGGATTATTGGCAATTACTTTGGCAAAACAGAATCTGCATTAACCTCAGATGGTTGGTTTGATACCGGGGATATTGCAACCCTGAACGAAGATGGTTTCTTAAAAATTAGTGACCGTTCAAAAGATTTGATCAAATCGGGCGGTGAATGGATTTCTTCTGTTGAGTTAGAAAATTTAGCTATGGGACATCCTAAAATTGCTATGGCGGCAGTGATTGCAGCGACCCATCCGAAATGGGATGAGCGTCCTGTTTTGATTGCAATTAAAAAGCCAGATGTCGATTTATCTGATACAGAAATTTTGGATTATTATGCAGATAAAGTCGCTAAATGGCAGGTGCCAGATAAAGTGATTTTTGTGGATGCTATTCCTTTGAGCGGAACAGGTAAAATGCTGAAAAAAGATCTACGTGAGCAATTTGGTGCTGTACTACTTGAAAGTTAACTTACTGTAAGTTACCAACTAAATATTGGTAAAGAGCAAAACGCAAAGGTAACATGCCTTTGCGTATTTTTATAAAAACTTAAATTTTGATAAATACCATATTCTTAATATGAGGTTTTTAAATAAAATTTTTTCAATGAATCCATAACCAAGTTCAATGAATAATCTAGCCGTGTTAGGTCGCATTCAATTCAATAAAAGCGTAAATTGATGAGGCATCCACCGTTAAACCACCTTTCTTATGTTTCCAGTTTGGATCTTATTCACTTTAATGGCTGCTTTTATGCAGTCATGGCGCAATGCATTTCAAAAACAACTCAGTACCACTGTTGATGTGTATGGTGTCACCCTTGCACGGTTTATTTTTGGGCTCCCATTTGCCTGCATTTATTTATTTGTGCTGTACCAACAACAGCCTGTGATTCAGGTGACCACATTTACACCTATGTTTTGGATCTATGTTGTGATTGCAGGACTAAGTCAAATTTTAGCGACGATTTTAATGGTCTTGCTTTTTAAACAAAAGAATTATGCCATCGGCGTCGGTTTAGCGAAAAGTGAAGCGATCTTTGCGGCCATTGTTGGAGTGATTTTCTTAAGTGAACATTTAAGTTTATTTGGTTGGATTGGTGTTTTGGTTGGTAGTGTTGCCGTTTTTCTTTTAAGCAAAGGTTCTCAACGACAAAAGTTATCTTTGCCAACTTTATGCATCGGTGTAGGGAGTGGATTAAGTTTTGCTATTACCTCTTTATTGGTTCGTGAAGCCAGTTTAGAGCTAAGTGATTTACCGACTTTGCATCGTGCGGCGTGGGTATTGTTGAGTGTAATTGGCTTTCAATGTGTGATTATGCTGCTGTACCTCAGTCTATTTAGCCGCAAAACGCTCATTGCCATGTGGGATAGAGTCGGTCTGACCTTTCGCGTTAGTGTCTGTAGCTTTCTAGCATCCTTGGGCTGGTTTACTGCTATGAGTATGCAAACGGTTGCGATTGTCAAAACCCTAGGTCAAATCGAAATATTATTTAGCCTCTTAATCTCTGCCTATTTCTTTAAGGAAAAACTCGCAAGAACCGATCATTGGGGATTAGCCCTTGTGGTGATTGCGGCCATTATGGTGATTTGGGCTTAATGTGTGCTTTAAACAGTCATGAAAGCAAATTAAGGCCAAATTTAAGTTAGTTTTTCGAATATATTTTTAATTAAATATGAGAAATATTTGATGTCCACTAGGATATTTATCATGGAATTGTTTATGATTTAAAGGGTGAGTAAACTTTAAACATGATTGAAAATGCTCAAGTTGTTCAATCTATATATTTATTTTTCAAATTTTAGCGTTAAATTTTTTTTATTATTTTTTATTTATATTGCCAATATAAACAATGTATTGATGGGAGGGCTTAAATTTGGAAATACTCATACAAACTTTATCCTTCCCAGCGTTGTTAACTATTTTAGCTTCGGCTTTAGGCTGTGGATTGCTCATCGGTTTGGAGCGTCAACGTAACAACAATTTGGACAGTGAACAGAGCTTTGCCGGTTTACGCTCATTTACCATTTGTGCGCTGTTTGGAGCATTGTGTTTTTTAATCCATTTAGCTGTTGGTGTAATCGGTGCAATTGTCGTCAGTATGTTTAGCTATTATGGATTAAGCCAGCAAAAACAAGATATTGGCACAACCACAGAACTTGCTTTTGTTATGACCTATTTAATCGGCGCTGCTTGTGTTTTTAATATTCCACTTGCTGCGTGTTTGGCTGTGGTGCTGACCCTCATATTAGTTGGAAAAAAAGGCTTACATCATTTTGCAGCGCATTGGATCAAAGACTATGAGTTAAGAGATGGAGTCTTTTTACTGGCATTGATCCTAATTGCCTTACCTTTAACGCCGAATCAGGCCTATTGGGGTTCTGTATTAAATCCCTATGTGATTTTAAAATTACTGATATTGATCTTGGTGGTGCAGTCATTAGCGCACATCGCCAAGCGGCTTCTATCTTCTGATAAAGCCATTATTTTATCGGCCTTGGCATCAGGTTTTGTGTCGAGCACAGCAACAATCGCAAGCTTAGGCATGGAAGTGCGAGCAGGAAAAGCCAGTGCCAAAAGTAATGCAGGGGCAGGACTTTTTTCATGTGTTGCGACATTGGTTCAACTTTTGATCATTGTCCTTGGGGTGAGTTTTGCCTGGTTTAAAATATTAGTTATACCAAGTATCGTCAGCATCTTGATATTGGTCCTTGCTGCGTTATATCTGATTTATGGCTCATCTCAACAGCATAATAAAGAGTCAGAACCTGAAATGCTTCGTGTAGAGGCGAATGAAACAGTGCCGTTAGAAAATACTGATAGTCGAATGTTTAGCTTAAAACAGGCGGCAATCATTGCCATCACGCTTACTTTGATCCAAGCACTTGTTTATGGATTAAATCTCGCTTTAGGTGATAAAGGCTTAATTTTAGGGACATTATTAGCATCACTCTTTGAAGTCCATGCAGCTATGGCAACCGTGGTGATGCAAGGTAATATCGACAATTTAACATTGGTTTATGCTGTGGTGATTGGATTATCAGCCCATGCGATTTCAAAATGTGTGAATGCATTTCTCACAGGTGGCTGGAAATATTTTCTATATTTTGCACCAACACAGTTACTTCATATGCTGTGCCTAATCGCGGTTTTGCTATTCAGTTTAAGATAAATGAGCCAAGTGACTGCTTCTTATTATTCATGGCGCAATTGCATTAATCTGGCTTTAATTTGTGGCCAACTGGTTGAAATCCAACATACCAGCGAACCGAATGTCACCAAAATGGCACCATGCCAAAAACTTAAACTCAGTGGTGTCTGTAATATAAACATTGAAATAACCGAAGAAAAAATCGGACTAAAATACGATAAAGTCACCAATATCGTAATATTGCCTTTAATAATACCTACATTCCACGCTGCATAACCCAAAGCGGTTACAATGGACACGGTCAACATATACATACCGGTATGTAAGCCTACGGCAGGCATTCGCGGAATACCGTGAAATATCAACATTTTTAGCCATAGCACAATGGTGATCACGACGAAAAAGAATGAAATAGGGTTATGTCCAAGACTGTATTTACGTGTAATCACACAGTAGAGTGACCATAAACTCGCGCCCATAAAAGCAAGAAAATAGCTTAATGGATTGGACTGAATGTTCGTAAAGACTGTAGACCAGTTAAAACTTCCATTACCCGTTTGGATCAAAATGATGCCGCCCAAACTAATGGCTAAACCAATGATTACGAAAAAGTTAAATTTTAATTCTTTAAATAATATTAACGCGGCAATTGTCAGACTCGGCCATAAATAATTGACCAAACTGATTTCAATCGCTTGTTGAGCTGTTTGAGCCAAAGCAATGGCATAAGAAAAACACAACTCATAAATCACAAATAAAATGGTGGCGTATATCAAAAATTGGTGCGGAACCAGTTTAAGGTTTGGAATTTTAAATAAGAGCAATAGAATAATTGAGCTCAAAGTATACATAAAGAGCACAGCAAGATCAGGGCCAATACTGAAACTAATTTTCTTAAGTAAACCAACAATAGAAGACCATTGTAAGATTGCACTGAATCCAATCAGCGTTGCAAGATTTTTGGACATGATTGCTCGAAGATTTCGCAAATGGCGAATGAATTTTTAATTTTTATTATAGTCTTTATTCAGTCGTTTAGTATAAGCGTGAAATTATCAAACTCTATTTAATTAAAAAGATTTAGAGCTCGTCGTACGTCAAGAGCAGCATGGCGATGAACTAGGTTTAGATTCTGGCTTATTAACGCACGATTTAAAACTTGGACAATGTATTCATGCCTATATTCGTGCGAATCCAAATTTTCACTTAGCAGAGGGCGTTAAGTCGGCAATTATGATTGGCAATGGCTCAGGAATGGCGGGTTTGCTTTCACATCTTAAGCAACGTGTCGCAAAAGAGCACTGTCAAAACTGGTTAATTTATGGTGAGCGTCAACAAGCTTTCGATGCAATTTTTGCTGATGAACTGCATGAATTACAAAACCAAGGTAAAATTGCAGAAATCGATCGGGTATTTTCTCGTGATGGATTTGCTGAAAAGTATGTGCAAGATGTCCTAGTTGTAAAAAAAGCTGAATTGATTGATTGGCTAGAGCAAGGGGCTTGTCTCTATATCTGCGGCAGTTTGAATATGGCCAAAGCGGTAGATGCCACTTTGCAAGAGATACTGGGCATTGAACAACTGCATACACTGCGTAAAGCAGGTCATTACCGCCGCAATGTGTATTAAATAATTGATGTCTACTGAAGAAGTAAATAATGATGCAGTTCGTAATGAGATGGATCGATAGTTTAAAAAGGAACAATAATGGATAAATTTGTAATTAGAGTTTATCACGATTGTAAAAGGCTAATTATAGCTATTTTTTTTATTATTGAATTTTTGATTTTTTTAATAAAGTATTACTTTTTTGGGATAGGTTTCTGGAGTTTTATTGGTGCAGTAGTTTTTTTTATTATCTTTGTTGATCTAATTTATAATGGGAGTTATTTGTTGATCGGAAAGATAAAAAAAGAAACTGAAGTTTATGAATATTATATTAGGTTTATCTATATTTTTGTAATTTATTTATTTTCAATATATTGCATTGTTGAGTGAAGAGTAAAATTTAAAAATTATAAGTAAATATTTTTTTTAATATTTTGTAGAGTTTTGCTCGTTTATGGCTCTATTGCATAAAGATTCTTAAGGCAGACCACCATAAGTCACTAAAAATTAAGTAACTTACTTGGATATGAGGTGGGCCTAATCAAAATCTTTTGTTTTCTCCAAAGCATGGATTAATCAATTGCTAGCCAATCTTATTGTTTGAATCTTTTATTTGGAACTGAGTAAAAGTGACTTATGAATATAAATTAATTTTCAGAGTTAGGTGTGTTGATTTTACAAAGAATATTTGATCATGACGCTTTAAATTTATCAATAATTAAGTATAGTTATACCATTAAAAAATTACTAGATTAAACAAACAATGAGAATGCATATTTTTTTAAATTCCTTACTTACGATGTATTGTTCAATTTCAATATTTATGGTCATTTTTATATATTTTTTATCTAATTGGCAAATATGGGAAAAACATTTTACATTCATTAGTTTAATATCATTTTTAATACTGGCAATTTGTTTTTACTTTAAATATAACGAAAAGTTGAAGGATGATGATATTTTATTCAAGCTGTTGCCAATGAAAGTACGGCTACCAATAAGAACTTCAACTATATTTTTTTTAAACATAAATTTGGGTTTTATCTTATTTATATTGGCAGTGCTTACAATAGTAATTACAGCTAATATTTGGTTTATTACACTTTGTGTTTTTATTATTTGGAATGCAATAATTTATCATCCTCATAATTGGTTTGTGGATTCAATTGATTTAAAACAAGATATAAAAAATAAAACAAATGAATTTGAGAGTCTAAGACAGGAGAAAGGTGATTTTGAATATTTTAATGATGGTTTCAAATACACTATAAATGGGCCTGAAACAAGCACTAAAACTATATTATGGAAAGATATTCAAAGTATAGATGTCGTACGCCATGATCTTGGTATCTTTGATGAGATTCAACTCTATATATTATGTTCAAATACAATCATTCATATTACCGAAAATACACAGGGTTATTACTTTTTCCTTGATCAACTGCATCAGAATTTTCCAGAAATAGATGAAATTTGGCAAATTTCAATCATTGCAGATGATTCAGGGCAACCATTCAATATTTTAAAAAAAGGCAATGGTCATTGATATGAAAAGCTATTTAGCCGTCTACGACATTGGCGCATAATTTGCTTATTTCTACCTAATTTTTTACTGTTTGATATAACAAATTAGGAAGTTGAAGTGACTACAGGCTACTTACGTGGACAAGACTTAATTGACCAGATCCAACAACAGGATTATTCCAGAGACCTAATTGGATATCATGGCGATGTACCTCAAGTCGTATGGCCTAATCAGGCACGTATCGCAGTGCAGTTCGTGTTGAACTATGAAGAAGGTGGAGAGAACCACATCGAACATGGGGATGCAGGCTCAGAACAATTCTTATCTGATATTATTGGAGCGGCTAGTTTTCCTGCCAAGCACATGTCGATGGACTCGATGTATGAATATGGCTCCAGAGCAGGTTTTTGGCGGATTCATGAAGAATTTAAAAAACGTGATTTACCCATGACGGTCTTTGGCGTGGGTATGGCTTTAGCGCGTAATCCTTATATCGTCGAAGCAATCAAACAAGCCAATTATGATGTCGTTTCACATGGTCAACGCTGGTTACATTATCAAGATATGCCGATAGAGCTGGAACGTCAGCACATGGATCAAGCGATTAGTGTGCTTGAAGCTTTATTTGGAAAGACGCCTATTGGTTGGTATACAGGGCGTGACAGTCCCAATACACGTCAGCTATTGGCTGAATTTCCGCAAATCAAATATGACTGCGATCACTATGGTGATGATTTACCTTTTTGGAGTCATTTGACGAATGAAAATGGTCAAACCCGTCCTCATTTAATTATTCCATATACACTCGAAAGCAATGATATGAAGTTTTGTTCACCGGGTGGTTTCAACAGTGGTGAACAATTTTATCAATACCTTAAAGATGCTTTTGATGTGCTATATGCAGAAGGTGAAAGCGCGCCAAAAATGTTATCGATTGGGATGCATTGTCGTATTTTAGGGCGACCAGGCCGTTTTAAAGCACTACAACGATTCTTAGATTATGTGCAATCACATGAAAAAGTGTGGATTTGTCGCCGTGGTGATATTGCGGAACATTGGTATACACATCATGCAGTCTAGTAAAAAAATATTTGGATAAAGAGGAGCTTAGCTCCTCTTTTTTTAGGCCTGTACTTAGGTAACTGACATCATAGACCTAGGTTGGCACTGATATTGCAAAACTAAATTTGAACAATCATTCAATAATTTTAGGCGATTTTATAGTGCAACTTGTTGAATTTAATAAAGCATCCGAAGCAGATGTAAAAACTTTTTTAAAGCACTGTGTGCAAATTGAAAGCTGGGCAGAACACATTGTGGCGCAGCGCCCTTATACCTCTGTCACGCAAATCACAGAGCAAGCAGTAAAAGCTGCAAAAGCTTGGACTTGGGATGAAATCAAAAATGCTCTAGATAACCATCCACGAATTGGTGAAAAAAAGGCGCAGGCTGAATTAAGTAGTTTGGAACAACAATTTTCAAATCAAGAACAGTCTGAAATTTCAGCAGATGAAGAAACTCAATTTGCATTGCTGAAAGGCAATATCGCGTATGAGAAAAAGTACGGTTATCTCTTTTTAATCAAAGCTTCAGGCCTCAGTAGTGAAGATGTACTACAGGCGCTGAAATATCGATTATTGAATGATCCTGAAACAGAAAAAAGAATTGTCCATCATCAACTGGCTGAAATTGCCTTATTAAGATTAAAACAGGAGCTTAGCGCATGATTAGCTCACATATTTTAGACACCAATCTAGGCAAACCTGCAGCGAACGTCAGCATTCAATTATTTAATGCGGAAGGTAAGTTACTAGGTTCAGCCCAAACCAATGCAGATGGTCGCGTCAATGATTTTGCGCTGAAGGACTTTACAGCAGGTGCTTATAGCCTTGAATTTGCGACTGCTGAATATTTTCAGACTTTAAATACCGAAACCTTTTTTCCGAAAGCTGTGATTCATTTTTATGTAAAAGATGCCTCGCAGCATTTTCATATTCCTTTACTCATCAGCCCATTTGCATATTCAACGTATCGTGGCAGCTAAGAGCAAAGTTAAAAAATAGGGGATATAAAAATGACAGAACAAGATAAAACAGATTCACCAGAACATGAATATTTAGGCGCAGGGAAAAGCCTTGCCTATGGTTTACAGCATGTATTAACCATGTATGGCGGTATTATCGCTCCGCCATTGATTATTGGTACAGCCGCGGGACTTGAACCTGCGCAAATCGGTTTATTGATTGCGGCGGCGCTTTTTGTCGGTGGCTTGGCGACCATACTACAAACCGTAGGTGTGAAATATATCGGTGCAAAATTACCCTTAGTACAAGGTGTTTCATTTGCATGTGTGGCGACGATGATTGCCATAGTAACCGCAGGCGGTGGGCTTTCTGCTGTTTATGGCGCGGTGATTGTTGCATCCCTAATTGGCTTTTTCCTAGCACCTTATTTTTCAAAAATTATTCGTTTTTTCCCACCGATTGTAACTGGCTGTGTGATCACCGTGATTGGTCTTTCATTGCTTCCTGTAGCGGTACGCTGGATGATGGGGGGGAACAATAAAGCACCAGACTGGGGAAGTGCTGAGAACATCAGCTTGGCATTTTTAACTTTGGGTATAGTGATTGCGCTGAATTTAACACGTAATGCAACTATCCGACGTTTATCAATTTTGTTAGCCATCGTCTTCGGTACGGTGCTGGCTTATGCCTTTGGCTTTGGCGATTTTTCTAAAGTTGCAAATGGTAACTGGATTCAATTTCCAAGCTTCTTTGCTTTCGGTATGCCAACTTTTGAGTTAAGTGCCATTATTGCCATGCTGATTGTGACTTTAGTGATTATGACTGAAACCACAGCAGATATTATTGCCGTTGGGGAAATTGTTGGTACTAAAGTGGATGCTGAGCGCATTACCAATGGCTTACGTGCAGATATGCTATCTAGTGCAGCAGCGCCAATTTTCGGTTCATTCATGCAAAGTGCTTTTGCACAAAATGTTGGTTTAGTAGCGATTACTGGCGTGAAAAGTCGCTTTGTTGTCGCAGCGGGTGGAATGATTTTAGTCGTATTAGGCGTTCTGCCAATTATGGGGCGACTGATTGCAGCGATTCCTGTCCCTGTATTAGGTGGTGCTGGTTTAGTTTTGTTTGGAACGGTTGCGGCAAGTGGTATTCGTACCTTGGCGAAAATTGACTATAACGAGCAAAAGAACCTCATCATTGTTGCGACTGCGATTGCAGCAGGGATGATTCCAATTATCGATTATTCTTTCTATGCAAACTTCCCAAAATGGGTGCAAACACTCTTTCATTCAGGCATTAGTTCAACTTGTTTGATGGCGATTATTTTAAATATTGTGTTCAATCATTTGAATTTATTTAAAAATAAAGAAGTGACTATGAGCAAAGATCAGGTGAAAAAACCAAGCATGGCAATAGATGTGCAACATTAATCATTGCCAATCTTGAGTCTTGAACCATACGATGATTCATAGAATATAGTTTGTATAGAATAAATAAAGCCCTCTAAATTGAGGGCTTTTTTAATGCGTTATGTTTAAATTAAATAATATCAAGAGATGAAATAAATTATGTATTAACAGATGGTTAGATGGTTTTTAGTCTATTTAACTCTAAGTATTTAAGCTAAAAAAATTAATTTGAAATGTGAATAGGCGTAGGGAACTGGAACACATCACAATTATGTCCAGTGCCAATCCGATCGATGACGGCAAAGCTACTTGGTGCTTCGAGTGTCAGGAGAGGATGATGCCATGTTCCTGCACGATAGTTGACTCCTTGGCTACCATCAGTGATGAAAGCACATAGCTGTGTAAGATCAGGGCTGTGATCATCCAACGCAGGTGCAACTACCACTAAAAAAGCCTGCGCTTGCATTGGAATAAACGCTTGTGAGCCGTTGGGATGACGCTCCAACATCGAAATCGTAAAAGGCAATTCAGTGGTTTTGATATTTCTAAAGATGCTAATTCCAGCAACCGCATCACCTGAAATTTCTGTTTCTACGAGGGCATGATATCGCTCTGTATGTGTGTCATTGATGTGGAAAAAATCATGTCCAGTCGTGCAAATGACCTCTCCAAAAGGCGCAAAGCCTTCAATACTTAGAGCTTGTATTTTTATGCTATGTGTCATGTTTAGATATCTTAGTAAGGCATTTAATTAAAAAAATTGAAACAATACAAATAGGAAGCCCGAAGGCTTCCTATTTTATCAATATTGCAATTAAGGATGCATTTTCCCCCATAACCGTATGCGACTAATCCCCCCGTCAGGAATCATATTGATGCGGATATGCGATATTTTTTCATGCTTTAAAATCTCACTGACAAAGCAATGAATATGATCCATCTGCATGTCTTGTGCATCGAGTAAAAACGGCCAGAACATACTTTGCGGAATCAGTTGAGGGTCAGTGGCATCTTCTACATAGATCGCTTGTATGGAAACCTGCGCAGGGAAGTTGCCTTTAAAATGGGCAGTATCAATATCAATTTTCTCTATTGCACCAGATTGACCCAAAGCCAAAATACACCAGTCAAAACCTGGTGCACGGCGACGTTTAGTTTCCCAACCATCTCCCATATTGATGCCGCGGCCAGGGTTAATTAAGTTTCGTGGATGTCCAAAATGAGCATCACTATAAGCAATTACGCGTCCACCATTTTCCAGTGCAACAAGGTCTAATGTGCTCGTACTGTCTTGAATTTGAACCTGAACTTCACCATAGACTTTAAATCGTGCAATACCGCCGTCTGGATATATATTTAAACGTACATGGGTAAAAACCTGATCATTTGAGACCTTCAATATATGGTGTTGGCTCGGGCCCAATACGGTATTGTCTAAGATATTGACCCATGCTGCCTGTGCTAGCTCACCACTTGGTGCAAAACAGGCTTCAACTGATGCGGAAGCTGGATAATTCCCTGTAAAGAATGTTGTATCAATATCTAAGGCTTGAATTCGTCCAGCAACACCGAGTTGGATGATTGCCCAATCATAACCTGCATGGCGTTTACGACGCGTTTCCCAACCATCCATCCATTTGCCATGATCATCAAATTTATCTTCGACAAAGATTGGTGCATTAAATTGCAGCATGCGTTTTGCTTCTGCAAAAAAATCATCTGAACAATCAAGTATTTTTGCACCAATACGGTCATCAGCTAAATTTGTAAGTGCCTGTAATTGTGCAGGAATATCAAAACTTGGTGCGAGTAAAGTCGCCATATATAAAATCCATTCACTATTTTCATTTAAAACATATGCATTTAGTTTTCAGTGTTAAAAATTTAACATTTGATAAAAACAAGCATTTACACGTGTTTAGAAGCACAGCGTGTGCCAACTTTAGAATTTTTTATTGCTTGTTTGAAAAAATGGCATGCTTTTCGCTTTTTAGGAGAAAGATATTTAAAAAAACACAGGGGAGTTATAGATGGACATTACAATTATTGGTGCAGGTATGGCGGGCCTAACGACTGGGATCGCTTTGAAAAAATTTGGACACCAAGTAACCATCTATGAACAGGCAGAACAAATTTTACCTGTTGGAGCCGCTATTTCTTTATGGTCTAACGGTGTCAAATGTTTGAACTATTTGGGGCTAACCGAACAAGTCGAAAAGCTCGGTGGCAAGATGGATCACTTAGCCTATATCGATGGTTTAACGGGCGATGTTATGACACAGTTTAGTCTGTTTCCTTTAATCGAAGAAGTTGGTCAGCGACCTTATCCAGTTTCACGCGCAGACTTACAAAATATGCTCATGGATGAATTTGGTCGTGAGAATATTCATCTAGGCAAAAAAATGGTGAGCTTCTCAGAACAAGATGATCAAGTGATCACCCGTTTTGCTGACGGAAGTGAGGTTCTGGCTGATTTATTGGTTGGCGCCGATGGTACACATTCATTGACACGGGCGTATGTATTGGGGGAACAAGTTGAGCGCCGCTATGCAGGTTATGTCAATTGGAACGGTTTAGTCGATATTTCAGAAGAATTTGCTGCGGCAGATCAATGGACGACATTTGTAGGAGAAGGTAAGCGCGTTTCGCTGATGCCCGTTGCCGACAACCGATTCTATTTCTTCTTTGATGTACCTTTAGCAGCAGGCTTAGAAAATGACCGCACACAATATAAGGCCTTATTTAAAGAATACTTTAAAGGTTGGTGTGAACCGGTTCAAAAGCTAATTGATGCTGTAGATACCCAAAAAACCAATCGGGTAGAAATTCATGATATTGAGCCTTTTGCAGATTTCTACAAAGGCCGTGTGGTGATCGTGGGTGATGCAGCACACAGTACAACGCCGGATATTGGACAAGGCGGCTGCCAAGCAATGGAAGACGCAATTTATTTAGCCCGTTCTTTGCAAATCAATACTTTAGGGTTGCAAGATTCATTGCGTCGTTATCAAAATAAACGTAATGAACGTGCCAATGAATTGGTTCTGCGAGCGCGTAAGCGTTGTGATGTGACCCATATGAAAGATGAAAGTGTGACGCGTGAATGGTATGCAGAACTGCGTAAAGAACAAGGCAATCATATTATGAAAGGCATCATTAGTAATATTGTAGGCAATCCATTGGATTAAAAAAATAAACTAATAAAACTTTAGCTTTCAGCAGCCAGTACGGGTTATTCGCACTGGCTTTTTTTAAATAATTATTTGCTATTACAACGCCAAAATATTGGTTTTAGGGGGTCATGGATTTTAAATTGATTTTAATTTCTTCCATTTTTTCCACCAAATGATTAATCATGATCTGAGAAATTCGAGAAGTTTGGCGCTTCGATGCGACACATAAAGCAATGGTCAAACTGTGCAAACCTTTTTCACGGATCGGTTTAAAAATAATCTTATTATTCTCAAGCAATGGCAAAGCATCCATATATGACATCAAACTGATGCCTAATTGTTGTTGAATCAATGACAGTATCATTCTAATGTCATTACATTCGATCTTTTGAATAGGACTAAACTTATGATGTTTATATAAAGTCTGTACATATTCACTAATAATGAGTGGATCACTCGGCAAAATATGCCGTTCATTTAACGTATCTGAAAGATAAATTTTATCCATTCCACCCAGGGTATGATGCGGCGACATCACAAAGCCCAACGGAATTTCTATAAAGGATAAAATCTCTAATTGGCTATGGCTTTTAGGATTTAAAATAATGCCAAAATCTAATTCTGCATCAACGATTTTTCTGGAAATATCTTCACTGCTATTCATGCTGATGTTGAGGTTGATCCACGGATAAGTTTCAGCCATCTTTTGAATGCAGTCGACGACAAAACTGTCATTCAAAGCTGCAATAAAGCCCATTTCAATGTTTCCACGGTTTAAGCCTTGGATTTCATCAAATCGAGTTCGCGTCAGTTGATATTCTTTTTGCCATTTTAATAAATCGGCATACAGTAATTCACCCGCGAGCGTCAGTTTTAAGCCCTGAGGTAATCGTTCAAATAGGGCAACCCCCAGTTCTTCCTCTGCCAAAACGATTTGTCGATGTACTGCCGAGACTGAAATAAAGAGTTGTTCAGCAGCTTTGCGCAGACTTCCAGTCCGTGCAACCGCCATAAAATATTCAGAAAATCTAGAAAAAGTAATCGACATACAGGCTTCAATCTCTATCGCGTCATCAGCGAATCATAATGTTATGCATTTTAAGCGATATTCATGCCAGCTTTATCAAATCAAGCAGGGATCAATGCTTAATGTTCTAAAAAACAGAACAATCTATGCAAATCATTCTAATAGACAGAAATGTGTTTAGAATTTAATTTCGACTTAGAAAATAAGGATTTAGCAAAATTTAAATAGCGCTAAATGCTAAAGAAATATTGCAATTGTCGAGATGAACTATGAATGCCATTCCAGTACTCAATTTATTTACCCAACCTCAGTGCAGTACATTTGATGCCAACGACTGGAATATTTTGGCGCAGCATTGGTATCCCGTTGCACGTGTAGAAGATGTTTCGACTGAACCGCAACAAGTGCAATTACTCGATGTAAAAATGGCGTTATATCAAACTGAAAGTGGAAAAATTCATTTGGTTCGTGACATTTGTCCACATCGAGGGGTGCCATTAACTAAAGGCTGGGTCAAGGGTGAAGACATTATTTGTCCATATCATGGTTTACATTATAACGGCGCAGGAAGGTGTGTAAAAATTCCCGCACAGCCAGAGCTGACTCAAATTTCAGAGCGTTTTTCATTAACTAAATTTCCAGTTGTATTGAAATATGGATTGGTGTGGACCAGTTTATTTAATCGCGATGAATCTACGGCCAATTTTCCAGATTTAGACACGTGGGATAACGAGCAGCACCAATCTATATTGCCACCTTATGTAGATATTGGTGGTTCAAGTGGGCGTCAGCTCGAAGGCTTTATTGATGTTGCACATTTCGCATGGGTGCATCATGAGAGCTTTGCAGACCGTGAAAATCCTAAAGTACAAAAATATTCCACAGTACGTACGGACTATGGACTACATACAGAATATCTCAGTGATGTGAGTAATTATCCGCATGGCTTACAACATTTAGCGCCAGAAGATTTTTTATGGAAAAGAACATTTGATGTCTATCCACCATTTTCAGCAATTTTAACCATCGATTTTCCTGAAAATGGGGTGTTGAAAATATTAAATGCCTGTTGTCCTGTATCGCATAATAAAACCCGTTTATTTGTACCTTTAACTCGAAATTTTGATACCACAGGAGATTTACAAGCAGTTTATGATTTTAATGCACAAATTTTTGCTGAAGATCAGGACATGGTGGAAAGTCAAAAACCTGAGGAATTGCCACTGGATATCAGTATGGAGGCGCATTTCGAAGCAGATCGCTCATCCACAACGTATCGTCGCATATTAGCCGAATGGGGGCTAAGTAAACGTTATACCGTTTAATATATAAATTCCAAAATTTTTAAATTTGAAATTTTCATGCAAAAAAGCGACTCAATCGAGCCGCTTTTGACTTTGTACATAAAGGATTAGTTTACACGTATCCATGTTTGGCTGCGTCCAAGCGCAGATACACCAATATAGCCACGACCATTCAAGGTCTTGCCGTCATTCGACATTTTTGCATTGAAGCTATAGGTTTTACCATTTTTCGGATCAGTAATTTTACCGCCGTCATAGGTATTTTTACCGGTATTTTTCAAACCATTCACGATTTGTACACCGAGTAATGGTTTATTGTGGAATTTACCTACACATTTTTGGCAGTTTTCTGCTTCACCCGGGGTGAGTACATCAACGATTTTTGCAGATAAAACGCCCTTTGATGTTTCATTAAATTGAACTACAGATAAAGGTTTTTTGGTTTGGTCATCGATGGTTTTCCATTTAGTACCATGCAATGGATCAGCAGCCAAAGCTAAGCTAGACACCAGTGACAAACCGATTAGGCTAAGAGTTGTTTTTATCATTTTAGAACCTCTATTGAACATAGTAAGAGATGTGCATCCCTGATCTTCCAAAGGGTGGATACACAAGACTTGGAAAATTACAAAGCATCAGCCTTGTTGTCTTCAAGGGCTATATTCACAAAAAAATAAGTATATATTGTGGATTTTATATACTGATTTTGAATATGTAGAATCTGGATCGTGTAGAAAAATAGAATAAATGTTGAGCTTTGTTTATAACATTTGGGATTTGTATCACTTTTATAAATATCAAACGCTGTTTGAGCTGAAAAATTTAGAGCTACAATCCCAAAAAAAGCCGGAGCTAAAAGGCTCATTTAAGTTTTCAATTTTTGCTCTAATCATGTTGAATTACATTAATTTGATTTGAAGCAATAACGCTAAAGAGCTATGTATAGCATTCATATTTTACAATTAAATAAAATCATTTCATTCATAGATCAGTTCTCGTTAAGCTTGTGTTATGAATAATATGAAAATGCAGCTTGTTCACTGAACGAGATTAAGTGTGTATAGGAATAACGATGAAAAATTTTAACAACAAAGTCGCAGCCATTACTGGAGCAGGTTCAGGTATTGGGCAGCAGTTAGCCATTCAACTGGCTCAATCAGGTGCGCATCTAGCATTAAGTGATCGCAACCTTGACGGTCTTGCACAAACGGCTGAAATGATTAAGCACACCGGTGTGAAAATAATTCAGACCCAATTAGATGTGTCTGATCGTGCCGCTGTAGAGCAATGGGCGGCTGCAACCCAAGCTGAATTTGGCCAGGTCAATTTGATCTTTAATAATGCAGGTGTCGCGTTAGCCAGTACTGTAGAAGGTATGCATTATGATGAAATTGAGTGGATTATGAATATTAATTTCTGGGGCGTGGTATATGGGACAAAAGCATTTTTACCGTATTTAAAACAAAGTGGCGATGGACATATAGTTAATATTTCCAGCTTATTTGGTTTGACGGCTCAACCGACTCAAAGTGCCTATAATGCAACGAAGTTTGCGGTACGAGGTTTTACTGAATCTTTACGCCAAGAATTAGACTTGGAAAATGCTGGAGTCAGCGCAACTTGCGTGCATCCGGGTGGGATTCGAACCAATATTGCAAATAGCGCGCGTATGAGTGACAGTATTCGTGCGTTAGGGATGAACCCAGATAGGGCAACCAAAGCATTTAATAAAGTGCTAAAAACACCGCCTGAAGTCGCAGCAAAAGTCATTTTAGATGCGGTAAAGCAGAATAAACGTCGAGTTTTAATTGGTAATGATGCCAAAATTATTGATTTAATTCAGCGAATTGCACCTACACGTTATGCCCAAGCCATAGATCTACTTAGTGGTAAGAAAAAACGTAAATAATTCAAAGATAAGTAAAAAAGGGATGATGCAACATGATCCCTTTTTTATCCTATAGAGCTCTTAATTTCGAATATTGAATTTTTAAGTTTAAATGACAAGAAAATCAAAAAATTGAGTTTTCGATTAAACAAAGAAGATGTAGTGTTCCATCTTCTTTGTATTGGCAATGCGTTTGGACATTATGAACTTTTAGAATCTTGAGTCGTTGTCATCGGTGCTTGTGTGGCTACTCGTTTGGTCAAAATGACATGTGCAGCGACACCGATACAAATCCCCCAAAATACTGAGCTTAGCCCTAAAAAATGCATACCTGAGGCTGTCGCTAAAAAAGTGATTAGCGCCGCATCACGGTTGGCCTCATTTTTCATCGCAACGGACATGTTTGTTCCAATCGCACCTAATAACGCTAAACCTGCAAGTGCAGCGACCAACTCTTTAGGTAATAGGCTAAATAACATGACAATACTGCCTGCAAATAAGCCGCCTAAAATATAAAAAATACCATTGGCAATACCAGCTATATAACGTTTTTCTTTTAGTTTATGTGCATCTTTGCCCATACACATGGCTGCGGTAATAGACGCTAAAACAATGGTAATGCCTCCGACACATGCTACAGCGAGCGAGGCAATACTGGTCGCAGTGATAATGGGCTTAGCTGGCGTGTCATATCCACTTAGTTTCATGATCGCCATCCCCGGAAGGAATTGACCACTCAGACTGACTAAAATTAAGGGAATCGCCAAATTTAAAGTCGAGTTCCAAGTCCAAACTGGAGCAATAAACTGCGGTATAGCGAGTTGAAAATTCACATCAACAGGATTAATTTTTCCTAATGTAAAACTCAGGATGACACCAGTCAGTAAGACCCAAATCATCGCGTAGCGTGGCGAAAGTCTTTTCGATATGAGAAAGACCAATAACATGCCAAAGACAATGATCGGCATACTATCTGTCGCAGTGAACAGTCCAAGTCCAAACTGAAATAAAATACCTGCCATCATTCCCGCAGCGACATCTTGAGGAATCCATTTTAAGAGTTTGTCAAAATAGCCAGTGATGCCAATCAAGAAAATAACAATAGCGGACGTGATATAAGCTGCTATGGCTTCATTCAGTGAAATATTCGGAAATAGGGTGACTAAAAGGGCTGTACCGGGCGCTGACCACGCGGTAATCACCGGGGTTTTATATTTAATAGAGAGATAAATACCCGCCAGCGCAGCACCAATAGAAATCCCCCAAATCCATGAAATCATCATGGCTGGGGAAACTTGGGCTTTTTGTGCGGCTTGGAAAAAAATAATCAATGGGCCTGAATATGAGATCAGCACGGCTAAAAATCCTGCAACCGTCGCTGAGATCGACCAATCTTCTTTTAATGTTTTTAACAGGGGTGCCATCGCTTTTGCCTCCATGCGACTATGTCAATGAGCCTGTTGAATTTAACCAATGATTTTTAGAGATTAACCTTGATCTCCACCACCAACAGGGACGACTGTTCCTGTCATATAAGATGAATCATCGGATGCCAAAAATAAGATGGCATTCACTTGTTCCTGAATTGTGCCATAGCGTCCTAAGAATGTACGGTCAATGGTTTGATCGACCACGTCTTGCATCCATTGTTTTTCATGATCTGACAATGGATTGGTATTTCTTGGTACTTTTCGTGGTGGGGCTTCTGTGCCACCTGTGGCTACGGCATTGACTCGAATACCATCTTTGGCATGTTCAAAAGCGAGAGCAGCGGTTAAGCCATTAACCCCACCTTTTGACGCTGAATATGGCACACGGTTAATACCACGGGTTGCAATAGAAGATACATTTACAATTGTCCCTTGCTGATTTTGAATCATTTCAGGTAACACGGCTCGGCAGCACCAGAGGGTTGGAAATAATGAACGATTAACTTCCTTAATGATTTCTTCTTCTGAAAATTCTTGGAAGGGCTTCATCCAAATCGCACCGCCAACGTTATTGATTAAAATATCAATTCGGCCATATTTTTCAATGGCTTGAGCAGCAACTGATTGAGCGCCTGCAAATGTTTCAAGATTGGCTTTAACAATAATGGCATCGCCATTGTGGGCTTGAATATCGTTAAGCGTCTCTTCAACAAAATCTGAGAGATCTGCCAATACCACTTGAGCGCCTTCTCGAGCCACTTGTAGTGCGACGCCACGACCGATACCTTGAGCGGCACCGGTAACGATGACAACTTTATTGTTAAATCTGGCTTGTTCTGACATTAAACTATTCTCCCTTAATTCGCTGAGAATTTTTCAAACAAAAAGTTTGCAGGTTTAACGCCTTCGGTATCTAACCAGCCACGTACCGCTTCGACCATCGGTACAGGACCACAGAGGTAAATATCCACATCGCCATTGTTTAACCAATCTTTTTCAACATGACTGGTCACATAGCCTTTACGTTCATGCTGTGACTCAGGGTGAGCGACCACAGTACGGTATTCGAACCACGGGAGTTTGCTTTGTAATTCATCGAGCTTGTCTTTTGCTACGATGTCAAAGTCATTGGTTACGCCAAATACAAGACGAACAGGTTGTTCAGAACCTTTTTCTTCAAGCACTTGTAACATGGACATAAACGGCGCAATACCTGTACCACCTGCAAGCATGACCACAGGGCGGACAACATTACGCAGATAAAAACTACCAAAAGGTCCTTTGAAGGTCATTTTGTCGCCGGCTTTCGCATCGGCACTCAGGAAAGTACTCATTTTGCCTTCAGGGACATTACGAACCACGAAGCCTGTTAAACGATTGCCCGGCTTTGAACTAAACGAATACGAACGAGTTTCTTCAGTCCCCGGAATGCCGACATTGACGTATTGACCTGCCAAGAAGTTAATGTCAGGTTGACCTTCATCCAGTTGAATATCAAAGGTAATCGTAGAATCCGACATATTTTCAACACGAGACAATGTGCCTTGAAACTCATGAATTTCAGTTTTACACACGTCAGATGATGCACTGATTTGGAAAACAGCATCTGAACTTGGACGACATTGGCAAGCTAAAATATAACCTTGCTCAGCTTCTTCGGGGGTTAAAGCATCTTCGATATAAGATTCTTCAGGCATGTCGTAAGTACCCGACTCACAAAATGCACGGCATGTCCCGCATGCGCCATCACGGCAATCTAGAGGGATATTGATTTTTTGACGATAGGCTGCGTCGGATAGGGTTTCACCTTGAGCAACACTAATAAAACGAGTAACGCCATCTTCAAATTGAAGTGCAACATTATGGTTTGACATGGCTGAATATCCTTTTGAAAATCTGGTATAACGTGTCCTTTCAGCCAAATATCCTTCTGGCTGAAAGTAAAACCTTGCTTAGTGAAATAAGCTTTTAGAGGTGATAAATATCAATAACTTGGTTGATATAATCGTTTTTCAGAACAACATATTTGTTGAGGATTTTTGGCTGCTCACCTGAAAAATCAATTTCATAACGTGACATGCCAAAGTAGCTATAGTTGGTTTTGTAGCGGAAACTTAAGGTGTTCCAGTTAAAACGCACCGTCACTTTGTCGCCATCACGTTCAATAATCTCGACATTATTAATGTTATGGCTAGTTCGTGTATCCGGCATCGTGGCAGATGAACGCTCAGTTTTAATGCGGAAGACACGGTCTTCTAAACCTTGGCGGTCTGGATAATAAATCAAAGAAATCTCAGACTGCGGATCTTCCGTTAGGCGGTCATCGTCATCCCAAGCCGGCATCCAAAATGAAGCAGATGGGGCATAGCACGCTAGCCATTCATCCCACTGTTCATCATCTAAAAAACGCGCTTCGCGGTAGAGGAACTGAGATACAGCTTCAATGCTTACGCTGTCTAAATATGCAGTTGCATTCATGCGACATCTCCTTGTTCATTTGCGACTTGTTCTGCCAATTCTTTTTCTTCAGCAATGGCATGTTTCATGGTTTTTAACCAATATTGATGCTGAGCAAGGTAAAGACCTTCATCTTCGGTTTTGATGCCACTTAATAGAGGTTTTAATCCAATTTCATTGGCTGCATCATCCGGTCCATGAATCCAGTGTTTTGAACCACGGCACATGTCGTTCCATTCCAGTTCAATCCCTGCATAACCTGCTTGGCAGGCACGGAATTCTTCTAAATCGTCAGGTGTTGCCATGCCTGAAGCATTAAAGAAGTCTTCATATTGACGAATACGACGTGTACGTGCTTCTGGCTCTTCACCGACAGGGGCGATACAGTAAATGGTGACTTCAGTTTTATTGACAGAAATCGGGCGTAAAACTCGAATTTGTGAACCGAATTGATCCATCAAATAGACGTTTGGATAAAGACATAGGTTACGTGAACGCTCGATCATCCATTTCGACATCGGTGCGCCGAATTTTTCGGTATATTCATCGGCTTTGCTAAAGTTTGGCCGGTCTTCTGGGTTAGCCCATTGTGTCCACAACAACATGTGACCACTGTCAAAACCATAAGAACCACCGCCTTGCTTGCCCCAAGAACCCGCACTCATAGCACGAATATTATCCGCTGCTTGTGCTTCTTTACGGTGCTGTGTGGTGGCTGCATAGTTCCAATGCACGGCTGAAACGTGATAGCCATCTGCGCCATTTTCAGCTGTCAGTTTCCAGTTACCTTCATAGGTATAGGTAGATGAACCACGTAAAACTTCTAAACCATTTTCCGACTGACCTTCGATCATGTCGATAATTTTGGTGGTTTCACCTAAGAATTCTTCAAGGCTTGGCACATCAGGATTTAAGCTGCCAAATAAAAAGCCTTTATAACTTTCAAAGCGTGCGACTTTTTTCAAGTCATGTGAACCATTTTGGTTAAAGCAATCTGAATAACCGGCTTCAGCAGGGTCTTTAACTTTGAGTAATTTACCTGAGTTATTAAAGGTCCAACCATGGAATGGACATGTATACGTCGCTTTGTTGCCTTTTTTATAACGACATAACTGTGCGCCACGATGTGAGCAGGCATTGATCATGGCATTCAGTTCACCATTACGGTTACGTGCAATGATGATCGGCTGGCGACCGATATGAGTCGTGTAATAATCATTGTTATTTGGAATTTGGCTTTCATGTGCCAAATACACCCAGTTACCTTCAAAAATGTATTTCATTTCAAGATCAAATAACGCTTGATCGGTAAATACTGAGCGGTGCAGTTTAAATTCACCAGTGTCAAAATTATCGACAAGAAGTTCATCAATACGATCTAGATGGCTAGTGTTAATTACAGGAATACGTGGCATGTCCATTCTCCGACTGTCCAATGAGGGGATAGTCGCCGAGTTGTCAAACTTGGATGAGACAGCTCGGCTTCCTTTGAGTGAGTAATTAAGCGCTAGCGCGTCGACGATCAACTTCAGTATTTGGTGCTGCAGCTTGTTCTTTGACTAACTCAACATTAAAACTAATGTGTTTAAACGGTTGGTTTTGGCCACGACGCGCAATTTCAGCTTCGTCTGTGATATCAACAGCAGTTGCTACCAGACCATCACGAGTTGCAAAGGCAAAGTCGTCCCAAAGGTATTTATCACCTTCGATGTTGAATTGAGTGGTTAGCTTGCGGTAACCTGGTGCAGAGATAAAATAATGTACATGTGATGGACGGTTACCATGACGGCCTAATTTGTCTAAAACAAATTGAGTTGTACCTTCTGGAGGGCAGCCATAACCAACTGGCATCGTGGTTTGTGCAACATATTTACCGTCTTGGTCAGAAAGAATCGTACGGCGAAGGTTAAAGTCAGATTGTGACTTATCAAAGAAAGAATAGTTACCCAGGCTGTTGGCATGCCAAATTTCAACTTTAGCGCCTTCAATGATGTTGCCTTCGGTATCTGTTACTGTACCTTCAATAAACAGGGTTGGAATTTTATCGGTTTCCGTACCATCATCCATACGAGCAAAGCCAACTGATTCAGGTGCGCCAGCTACATATAAAGGGCCTTCAATGGTACGTGGTGTACCACCTGTAATACCTGCTTTCGCATCAGCTTCATCCGCACGTAAATCAAGATAGTGCTCTAAACCTAAACCAGCGGCTAAAAGACCTAATTCGTTCGCTTGACCCGCATCTGTAAAATACTCTAGACCTTTCCATAGTTCAGTTTGAGTAATATCTAGATCTTCAATCGCTTGGAATAAATCACCCAATAAACGTACCACAACTTGTTGTACACGTTGGTCAACAGGCCCTGTTGCTGTATCTACGTTCATTTGTTTAACCAGAACATCAATCTCTTGACGGTTCATACTATATCTCCTTAAGTATGCATTTAAGTATGGGTGGCTATCACTCGATAAAAGAGGTCTTTGGCTGCCACGTTCCTTGTTTGGTTGTCTAACAATACTTTTTAAGTTGTTTCGTGTAGCAGCTGAAGTTTCTTTCAGGTATGGGCTGCACGATGTTTTTGATCTGTTGGATGGGATTAAATTTGCTTAATCCTGTCTATGTGATATACCTTAAAAGAATAAAATCTTCACGTCGAAGATCAAATTTGCATTTTATTATACTTAATAGGTATTGATAGCCATGGAACTAAGACACTTAAGATACTTTGTCGCGGTGGTTGAAGAGCAGAGTTTTACCAAAGCGGCAGAAAAACTATATATAGCTCAACCACCTTTGAGTCGGCAGATTCAAAATTTGGAACATGAGCTTGGAATTCAGTTATTTGAACGCGGTAGCCGTCCGCTTAAGACTACAGAAGCAGGCCAATTTTTTTATCATCATGCTTTAAAACTTTTGTCTAATGCAGAAGAAATTAAATCAATGACGAAACGAATCGGTTTGACAGAAAGAACAGTGACAATCGGTTTTGTGAGCTCTTTATTGTTTGGTTTACTCTCGAATATTTTGTACTTATTTAAACAACAACATCCACATTTAAAAATAGAAATGGAGGAAATGGCCACCACAGAACAAATCAAAGCATTAAAGGAAGGTCGTATAGATGTCGGCTTTGGGCGTTTGCGTATTTCAGACCCTGCAATTAAACGGGTTTTACTGCGTGAAGAACGCTTAGTAGTTGCCTTACACGCTAGTCATCCTTTGGCACAAAAAAAGGAAGGAGTCTATCTTGCAGATCTGATCGATCAACAATTGATTTTTTACCCAAATCACAATAAACCGAATTTTTCGACCCAAGTGCGTGGCATATTTTCAGAGTATGGTTTGGAACCTAAAAAAGTACGTGAAGTACGTGAATTACAACTGGCCTTGGGCTTTGTTGCAGCGAATGAAGGGGTTTGTATGACCCCAATGAGTGCCCAAAGTGTGCAATTAACACATTTAACATTTGTTCCTATCTTAGATGAAGCTGCGATTAGCCCTGTATTTATGGCTGTGCGTAATATGGATGAAAGCGAAGATATTCGTGGTTTATTTGATAGTGTTTATCAAGTGTATGATTTAGAAGCGATTCCATATGATCGTGCTGTGTTTTGAGTATGCTGTCGCTAGTCGTTCAGATGAACTGCACATATGAAATGATCTATTTAAATAAAGCGGAATCAAGGGATTAATTTGTATTCAACTTTTTAGGTATACAAACATGCCTAATCGGTTTTGGACATTAAGCACCGACTTATTCATTGTGAAAAGCGAATTTTACAAGCTTCACAATTAGGAGGTGGGCTATGCAAAACCAGAAAATTAATATTAATACCTTGGTTGATGAAGCCAAATTTACGCCATTTCATTGGGGTGTTTTAATTTGGTGTCTTTTGATTATTATTTTTGACGGTTATGACTTGGTGATCTATGGCATTGCCTTACCGTTGTTGATGCAAGAGTGGTCATTATCTGCGGTACAAGCCGGCTTACTGGCAAGTACGGCTTTATTTGGCATGATGTTTGGTGCCATGTGTTTTGGCACACTGTCCGATAAAATTGGTCGTAAAAAAACCATTATGATCTGTGTCGGTATTTTTAGTGGTTTTACCTTCTGTGGCGCTTTTGCAAGTACCCCAGTTGAGTTTGGTATTTTACGTTTTCTTGCCGGTCTAGGCATTGGTGGCGTTATGCCGAACGTGGTCGCATTAATGACAGAATACGCGCCAAAACGTATACGAAGCACCTTGGTTGCACTAATGTTTAGTGGATATGCTATTGGTGGTATGGCTTCAGCATTATTGGGTGCTTGGTTAGTGCCTGTATATGGCTGGAAAATCATGTTTTATATTGCAATTATTCCATGTCTAGCACTGCCTTTAATTTGGAAATTCCTCCCTGAGTCATTGATGTATTTAACCTCAAAGCATCAAACAGATACAACTCGAATGATTGTCTCTAAAATTGCCCCTGAACAAGTCCTCACAACAGATACTCAATTTGTACTCAATGAGGTTTCTGAAGAAGACAAAGCTCCGTTAAAAGCATTATTTCAACAAGGCCGTAGTTTCAGTACGTTTATGTTCTGGATTGCATTTTTCATGTGCTTATTGATGGTTTATGCACTTGGAAGTTGGTTACCAAAATTGATGATTCAAGCTGGCTATTCACTTGGTGCAAGTATGATTTTCCTCTTTGCACTGAATATTGGTGGAATGGTAGGTGCTATTGGTGGTGGTGCTTTGGCAGACCGATTCCATATCAAAAAAGTACTGAGCATCATGTTTATGTGTGGCGCGTTGGCTTTAATCTTACTGGGCTTTAACAGTCCGCAAATGGTTCTGTATACCTTAATTGCTGTTGCTGGTGCAGCTACTATTGGTTCGCAAATCCTACTTTATACCTTTGTCGCACAATACTATCCAACTACGGTACGTTCTACAGGTATGGGCTGGGCATCGGGGATTGGACGAATTGGTGCAATCGTTGGACCGGTACTTACTGGTGCGCTGTTAACCATGAATTTGCCGCATCAAATGAACTTCTTGGTGATTGCCATTCCCGGTGTCATAGCTGCATTAGCGATCTTTATGGTGAATTTGCAAGCGTCAGTAGAAGCGTCTACTCAAGGTCAGTCGCCAAAGCTCAATACGCAAGCCATCAAAAATCCAGCGAATTAAGCATTCTTAAATAAATTTAACATTACCCAAAATTTTAAGTTTCCAGGCCCTAATGCACAGCATGAGGGCTAGTGGAAAATTGTGACAAAAAATAAGGAAAGGGCATTGCCCAAATCGAGGTCAGGATGAAAACTCAAAAGCTAAATTTAGTCAAAAAAACCTTTAAAATTAAACCGATGATACTGGCTTGTGCAGCCGTGTTCCCCATGTGGACACATGCGGCAGTCAGCGAAGCTGAAGTTGAGCAGTTGCGTGAAGAAGTCAAAGCGTTAAAAGCCATGATGCAGCAATATGTTCAACAGCAAAACACTTTGTCGAGTGAAATCAAAGACGTAAAACAAGGGTCTGTAGTTGCTGCGCAGAATCAAAAACCGACTCAAACACCGAGCCTGAGTTTAAATACCAAATCGGGCGCTGAGTTTAGCTTGTATGGCAATGTGCGAGCAGATGCATCTTATCAGGCAGAAGGCGGCAGCTTATCTCGCCTGTATAACCAAATGAATAGTGTTCCGATAGAAGGGAATGCTGAAAGTTCAGATCGTTTAAAAGCAACACTTGCTGCCACACGTTTAGGCCTAGACTTTAAAACGCCGACTCAAGTGGGAGATGTAGGCGGTAAAATTGAAGTCGACTTTTTGGGTGCAAATGATGGACTACGTATTCGTCATGCCTATTTAACCTATGGCAATTGGTTGGTGGGGCAAACATGGTCTAACTTTGCTGTACCTGATTATATGCCTGAAACCATTGATGCATTGGGCTATGTCGGTGGTGCTGTTAAACGTACACCGCAAATTCGCTATAGTCACAAATTTAGTCCTGAGACAAATCTCGTGCTCGCAGCTGAAGATTCTAAAGATGACAGCTCAAATATGCGTTTGCCTGCATTAACTGCGCGTTTAAATTATAAAATGATAGATACGCTGACGTTGAGCGCACGTGCGATGGGTGCTGAAAAGAAAACGGATACGGATACAGAAACTGCATGGGGGCTTGGTCTGGGCGCAAAGCTAGATTTGACGGATAAAACAGTGCTCAAAGCGGATTATTACCATGTCAAAGGCGACAGTAGTTTTGTGTCATGGACCAACCAAGGTTTTGTGACCAATGCGGATAAAGACATCATCGCCACCAATGAATTTGACTCGATTACAGTAGGTTTAACTCAACAAATTTCAGCACAATGGCGCGGAACATTGGGCTATGGTTATATGAAAGCAGATAATAATGCAGATTATGTCAACTCATTAGTCGATAAAACCAAGGCCAATAAAAACTTGTGGCAAGCATGGGCAAATGTATTTTACAGCCCTGTTAAGCCGATTAGTTTAGGTCTGGAATATGTCTATGGTGAACGTGAAGCATTTGGTGCTGCACCAAATGGCAGTACTAAGGGTGAAGATAACCGAATCAATGCGGTCGCGATGTACAACTTCTAATGCCGTTACAGAGAATTGTTTAATTTAAATTGCCTTAGAAATTTCAATATCAATTTAACGAGAGCGTGATTGAAAGTATGTTCAGGATTTGACATCTAACTTTCCGAAAATCTTTCAATGCGTACTCTCAATCCATACACGCCCTTGATCTTCACTGATTGAGGGCTTTTATCTTATTTAGAAACTTTTATTTTTGACTAAAAAATATAATTATCTGTTTTATTTCATTTAACAAATCATTTGAATATAAAAATACGAAGAAGGATATTGATAAATATCATGAATTTTGAAATATTTTGATACATACATGATGATAAAACACACTATAATCCTTGCCGTCAATTTCGTTTCACTTAGAAGACGCAATCATGGATGTCCCTCAATTTTCCAAATATAACAACACGTCACTTAAGCTTTTAAGCCTGATGATGCTCACCGCGATGGCACCATATAGTGTTGCAGATAGCAATGTATTACCTGAAATCACCATTAACGTTGAACAAAGTTCAATGGATGATCAAATAAAAAAAGCACTGACTAAAGTAAATGGTGCAACCAATGCGATCGTTGCAGCAGACATTCAAGATGTACCCAAGCGAACAAATGCTGATTTATTTAAAAATCAACCGGGGATATACGCGGCATCTTCAGGAAATGAAGGGGTGAAACTGTCGATACGTGGCTCGGGGATCAATCGTGCACCGGGGGCGCATGCTTCAGGGTTGTATGTGACCTTAGATGATTTGCCATTTACAGGGCCGGGTGGGACACCTTATGAACTGCTTGAGCCGCTGTGGGTAGACCATATAGAGGTTTTACGGGGGGCTAATGGTTTAACACGTGGTGCATTAAGCTTGGGTGGTCTAATTAACTATGATAGCCCAACTGGAAAAAATGCAGCAAAACTGTCAGTGCATCATGAAATGGGTAGCCACGGTTATCAGAAAAGTGAAATCAGCTCAGGACAACAAATCGGCGACTTAGACTATTATCTTTCCTTAACGCAAAGTGATGATGATGGTTTTCAAGATCATTCCTCAAGCCAGAGCAAAGGTTTATCGGCCAATGTGGGATATAAAATAAACCCTAACCTAGATACACGTTTTTATCTGCGTTACCGAGAGACTGAACACCAAACGCCGGGACGTCTAACCCAACAACAGATTGAACAAAATCCAAAACAAGCAGTAGCCCAAAATATCTCGCTGAATAATAATCGTCCGCAGCCGGGAAGTCTTTGGTTGGCGAATAAAACCAATATGACTTTGGACTCGGGCGATCGTTTACAGTTGGGGCTGGCCTATCATCATTATCCGATGGATTTGCAAGAAGGTTTGTATAGTACCGATGTTGACTATGACGATATCATTACCTTATTTAACTACCAATTTGACCGAACGCTATGGGGGCATGAAAGCCAAAATACTTTAGGTTTTCGTAGTACCACGCATTTGCCAGATGGTCAGGTCGTTGAACGCTTGCGTGTAGCGCAAGGCGCCTATGCTGCGGATACAGAAACGCGGCATTATACCTACCAAGGTGGTGACTATGTTTTACATTATGCCAATGCCTTGGCACTACACCCACAGTTTTGGCTCGATAGTCGAGTTGCATTGGCGTACACCCATCGTGAAAGTGAAGTGACATGGCCTGTGCAAAGTCATAAAGAAAATATTCGTGAATGGAATGTCCTGCCATCGCTAGGTTTTCGATATCAAATCCAACCTGAAACACAGCTCTTTGCCAATGTCAGTCGAAGCTTAGAAGCACCACATCCATGGGCTTTAATTTGGGGTTCGGATCAAAAGTTCCCCGACGAAAGTGGCGCAGCGACGGGACGCCAAAGTGCTCCGATTCATTTGAATAGTCAGACAGCGAACACTCTTGAACTAGGTGGGCGTGGTCAACATGCACTAGGTGAGTGGAATATTGCATATTACTATTCGCAGGTTAAAAATGAACTGTTGGCTGTTGAAATCCAACCAGAGCCTAAAAAGATTATTGCCGAATCGAATGCTTCAGACACCATTCATCAAGGGATTGAATTCGGTTTAAACAGTTCACTTTGGCAAAATGATGAATATGGACAAGTTCAACTGAAACAAGCCTATACCTTGAATGATTTTCACTATAAAAATGATGCGGTATTTGGAAAAAATGAGCTTGCAGGTATACCAAAACACATCTATCAGGCTGAACTGAAATACGAACATCCTTTAGGCTTTTATGCTGCGGTTAATACACTTTATGCCGCAAAGGTCGCATCCGACTATGCCAATAGCTTCTACGCAAAAGATTGGCAAATTTGGGGAGCATCATTCGGCTATATGCAACCACAAAAACAGTATTTGGCTTGGTTGGATTTCAGAAATATGGCCAATAAAAAATATGCATCTACCGTGACATCGGGCTATAACGATGCCGGCAAAGATCCTGCTCGTTTAACACCGGGTGAAGGTCGGGCGGTATATGCAGGACTGACGTATCATTTTAATTAAGCATCTTATATTCAAATACAGCGAACAATTGAAAAGCCTTATGCTGCGGATCTGAAAATAAAAAAGGGAGCCAATCAGCTCCCTTTTTTTAACTCTTTGATTAGTTTGTTAAGCAGTTCGAGGCATATCCTGAATACGTCGCCATGGCTGAGCTTCTTCAATTTCATATGCCAGTTCAATTAAGGTTTTTTCATCACCGACATCGGCTGAAATTTGCATACTGATCGGTAGTCCGTCGTTTTGCGTTTCTCCCATAGGAATCGACATACCCGGCGCACCCACCACATTTTGGATAGGTGTAAATGTCACATAGTTCTGTATACGCTCAAATAACTGGTCAAACGGTAATTGAGGTGACAAATAGCCAATTTTAGGTGTGGTATGTGCAAGTACAGGCGATAGCAAAACGTCATAATGCTTAAAGATTTCACGATATTGTTGCTGCATTTTCTTTAATCGATACAGAAACAGCGGGGTTTTATAAAAGTTCTTTTTATACAACTTCGATAAACCAACGGTTAAGTGATCTAACTCTTTTGGATTAAAGTCAGCGCCAAAGATTTTCTTGCCAAAGGTACTCAGTAAAAAGGATAACATCCCCCAATATTCACTAAAATCTTCAACAAAGCTTAAGGAAAAAGGTAATTGAAGTTCTTCAACATGATGGCCTAATTTTTCTAAGAGTGCTGCACTATGCATTAAGGTTGCAGTTGTTTCGCTATCTATTTGCCCTGTAATCGATTGCGGGACTAAACCGATGCGTAATCGACGTTTAGAAGGCCCATAAATCATGCCTATGCGTGGCAGCTTTTTATTGTAATAACTTGATTCCATTCCTGCATAGAAATGAGCAGTATCTCGTATGCTACGGGTTAGGACACCTTCACTGATGATATTAATCGGAAGAGAGCCTGCTGCTTCACTGTCATAAGTACGGCCACGGCTAGGCTTTAATCCAATCAAACCGCAGCATGCAGCAGGGATACGAATCGAACCACCGCCATCATTGGCATGGGCAATCGGCACTACACCGGCTGCAACGAGAGCTGCGGAACCCCCTGAAGATGCACCGCAGGAATAACTTAAATGCCAAGGGTTATAGGTGGCTGATCCATCTTTATATTCGGTGCTGGCATTTAGACCAAATTCAGGGAGCTTGGATTTTCCTAATACGACAAACCCTTGATCTAAGATTTGTTGGCTAATTTGAGGATTACGATCGGCTGGTTTTGAACCGATGGCCTTTGAACCATGGCGTGAGGGCAATCCTTGATAATCTAGATTATCTTTAAAGAAAAAAGGGACACCCGCAAAAAGACCATGTTCAACATATTGATTTTGCTCTAAAGCACGCTGAAAACAGTCCAGTTCAATGGCATTTAGATGCGGGTTCACTTGTTCCGCACGTGCAATGGCCGCTTGTGTTATTTCTTGCACGGAGGCTTCTTTAGATTTGATGAGCTGTGCAATCCCCACAGCATCTAGATCTGTGAGTACATCCGAACTAAAGGCATGTATGCGTTGACTGTGTTTTTGATCTTCCATGAACGAACCTATTTGTTTTTTGAATTTTGGTAAATATTGAATGAATTCATTGTTATCTCAACAACAAATATATGTATTTGAACAATATCTGTTTGAGCATAATAATGACAATAAAAATTGTCAAATATTCGTCTGATCTGAGGAAAGTGCAGAGATTGTACTAAGGAGGGCATCTAAAGCCTGTTGAATCTCATCCTTCCATGCAAAGGAACAATTTAAACGGATATATTGAGTTTTGGCTTCCGCAACATTAAATAAACGGCCTGGAGCAACGCCAATCTGCTGTTGAATTAAGGCTTCATAGACTGCCATACTTTCAACATTTTCCGGTAGTTTTAACCAAAGAAAATAACCACTTGGATGATATTGTAATTTGCATCCAGTCGGTAGGCGGCTTTCTAAATAACGGTAAAACTGTAATTTATGTTGCTGTAGACTTTTTCTTAAGACCCGTAAATGTTTTTCATAATGATAATTTGAAATAAATTCCACCAAGGCATTTTGCAATAAGGTATTAACGGAAATCGTGCTCATGAGTTGTAAGTGTTGAATCGCTTGAGAGTATTTACCGGCGTGTACCCAACCCACTCGAAATGCAGCGCCCAACGTTTTAGAAAAAGATGAGCAATGTAAGACCATATTATTTTGGTCAAAATATTTCATTGAAACGGGCTTCTTAGAGGCATAATGCATTTCCTCATACACATCGTCCTCAATTAAATGCACATGATATTGGTGTAATAACACGGCAATTTTTTGCTTGATTTCATCACTGACTGTGAAGCCCACAGGATTATGCGAATTCAGCATCAGCCAACAGATCTTGACGGGATAAGTTTTTAAAATATGTTCAAACGCGGTTAAATCAAAACCATCTTGTGGATGTTCAGGTAAGGTCACCACTTTAAGGCCTAAGCGCTCTGCAGCTTGCAAGGCGCCATAGAAAATATTTTGCTGTAACACAATATAATCACCCGGTGAGGCAATGGCCTGTAAGGAAAGATTCAGTGCATCCATACAGCCTGAGGTAATCACAATATCCTCTGGATCTGTGGCAATGCCTTGCATGCAATAACGCTGTGCAATCAACTTACGTAGGGCTAAATTACCGGGTGGAAGATTATCAATGGCATCGTAACTTTTGGGATTTCGGGAAATTTGCCCCATGATTTGGGTTAACTTTTTAGAAAAAACAATGTCTTGAGATGGAAAGGCTGAACCCAATGGAATGATTTTTTCATCTTGTATTGATTTTAAATACTTAAAGACCAGAGAGTTAATTTCAACCGGTGTGTTTAAGGACACGATTTGAGTTTGTTCAGCTTCTATTTCGACTAAGCCTTGCGCCACATAGTAGCCAGATTTCTCACGTGCATAGATTAAGCCACGTGATTCCAACTCCTGATAAGCATTCATGACCGTGATTAAACTAAAACCGGACAACTGCACTTGTTCACGTAAAGACGGAAGTTTTTCGTGCGCTTTTAAAGTGCCATTTTCAATCAGTTGACGTAGGTGCTGTGCGAGCTGTTCCGATTTATACATAGTCATCAACAAGACAAAATTCTGTTATAAATATATCAGTAAAATTAATTGTGCATTATATTTTTATAACAGATGAGTCTGTACTGTTATATGTTTTTTCAAATTCACTGTATCTAGTTTTAAGCTTGAATTTTTTATAAGGTGCATTGACCACAACACTTGTGGTGTCAAATGGTATGGAAGTTAGGGAGTTGAGTATGTTTAAAGCCAGTGAATTAGAACTGTTACAACATTTACTGGTGGATGTTCCATTGACAGATTCAACGCTGCATCTGCTGCAACAACAGCATACTAATTTAGAAGCGGTGCTGTTACGTAGTCGAATTTTGCGCCAAGTACAGCAAGTGGGCTATGTCAGTATTTGTCAGGAGCATATGCACGCCAAGGCTGAAAATGCTGCTTTTTTATTTGCACCCTTTATTTTAGCGAATTTGAATCAGAAGGTGATCTACGCTACACCGCAAAGCCCTGAAAATGTTGCGATATTAAATCGTTATTATCAAGCGGAGGCTAAACTTAGCGCATTTAAAGTTGATGATGTTTTATCGGGACTAAATGTCTACATTGAGCTACATAATGAACAACTATCGCCAGCAGAATACTTCTATTTTAGTTTGATCAATAGCTTATGTAATCCGAAAGTTTCCAAAATCATTTGTATTACACATCTACATATCGACTTAGAAAAATTAAATCAGCTTGCTGAATTTTTAGATGTTGAAATCCATGTCTTGGCAGATAAAGTTGAACCGATTGACTTTGATCTAAGTAAAATCAATATGTTAAAGCTGCTATTTAAAGACAAAGATCAGCAATATATCGATTTATGCCAAAAATTTTCGTTTATTAATGCCAAAATTTTACAACGATTAGGTTTATATGAGTTTGACCGTGCGCAAGTCTTGGTAGAAGACATGTTTTATTCAGAACACATCTTTGAAAAAATGTCGGTATACGGTGAATATATTCAAACACATCTACAGCACCAAGTTAAAAAGCACAGTCCTGCATAAGCGTTTCAGATGGGCAAGTAATTTTATAGCTGTAATTTGATCACTTTAAAAATGAAAAAAAGCTTGTAAATCTAGACTTACAAGCTTTTTTTAAATTCAAATTTAAACCAATTTATTTGGCCTAATGATCCGATTAATACTTTATGAACTGATCATGAGCAAACATGAAATGTAAGATATACATGCAATAGCGAGTTGCAATAAGCGAATAGATTATCGCTTAAGGTAGATAAGAATTATCTGCACCAACGACAAACGCTACACCAATACAGAATAAAAGCACATAGATTGAGAACCAAATAATGGCACGTTTAAAGGCCTTATCTGAAATTTCACTGTCTGCATATTTTTGCGGTTTTTTAGGCTCTTGATTGCTCATAAGATGTACTCTAAATCCCTAATGGTTATAGGTGATTATTGGGGTATATCACTTGAAAGCATAGATACAACATTCATCTAAATTTCTATAACAGTTATAGTTTAGAAGCAGCCATCCTGACTTAATCCATTAATAAACTATGATATTGGTCGGTTCTTTTTCTCAAAAAGTCCCAAACCAATTTAATGCGTGGCTCATGTTGTAAATCGACTAAGGTTAGCATCCAAAAGGTATGTACAAAACGAACATCTTGCGCCAAGACCTGTTCTAATTCGGGTTTTTCCTCGGCCAAAAACTTGGGCAATATTGCCAATCCTGCACCCGCACTCACAGCAATTTGTTGAGCCAAAATACTACTACTTCTAAAGTTTGCATTGAGCTGAATAGGTAAACGTTCTAAACAATACAGTTCAGGGCTATAGACCAAATCATCTATATAGTTCACAAAAGTGTGTGATTTTAAATCTTCTAATGTATGAATGGGTTGCGTATTTTTTAAGTATTCTTTACTGCCATAAATCTTTAAACAATAGTCTGCCAGTCGAGTAATGATATAGGGGCCTGATTTTGGTCGATCGATGGAAATAACAATATCTGCTTCACGATGTGAAAGCTTGATCATTTTCGGGACAGGAATAAGGTCGATCGTCAGTAGAGGGTATTTTTTGGACAATTCTGCCAAGAGCTGTGTCAAAAATGCTGTTCCAAATCCTTCGGGTGTGCCAATTCGCACACGACCTTGCATAGGTTGGTTGGGTTTTTCGATTTGTAAAAAAGCCTGTTCCATTTGTTCAACCCGAGGAACCAGTGCCAAACCTTCTAAAGTAAGCTCATAACCTGTGGCTTCACGTTTAAATAATGGCGTGCCTAAAGCCAGTTCTAGCGCATGTATACGTCGAGATACCGTACTGTGCTCAACACCGATAATACGTGCGGTATTGGTTAGGGTTTTCGCACGAGCCAAAACCAAAAAATACTGTAAATGATCCCAATCTACTTTCATTGTTATTGTCATCCCTGTGCATATTTGCACATCAATCGTGCGTGAATCTCTATTGGTAGTCAAAATTTTCTTTGCTAGTTTGAAGTGAATTGGAAAATATAAATATAAGGCTTTTGGATATTTTCTAAGTCAGTACAAAACAATAAATACCTATGGAGAGGTCATGAACACAATGTCAAATATTCAGTCAGCGACGGCTAAATTATTAATTAACGGTAAATTTATAGAGTCAAACACTACAGAGTGGCAAGACATTCTAAATCCTGCAACTCAAGAGGTTTTGGGTCGTGTTCCAATGGCGACTATGGAAGAAGTGGATGCAGCGATTGCTTCAGCGCAAGAGGCTTTTAAAACATGGCGCTTAACGCCTGTTCAAGCACGTATGCGCATTATGCTGAAGCTACAAGATCTCATCCGTAGCAATATGAAAGAGATTGCCCGCGTACTGACTGCTGAGCAAGGAAAGACACTTGCAGATGCTGAAGGTGATATTCAACGTGGTTTAGAAGTCGTTGAGCATGCGTGTTCGGTTGGCACACTTCAAATGGGCGAATATATAGAAGGTGTTGCACGTGGTGTGGATACCTATACCTTGCAGCAACCTTTGGGTGTATGTGCAGGAATTACGCCATTTAACTTTCCTGCGATGATTCCACTGTGGATGTTCCCAATGGCGATTGTCAGTGGAAATACCTTTGTTTTAAAGCCATCTGAACAAGATCCATTATCGACCATGATGCTTGTCGAACTTGCGATTGAAGCCGGTATTCCAGCAGGCGTATTGAACGTAGTGCATGGTGGTAAGGACGTTGTTGATCGTTTATGCACACATCAAGCTATTAAGGCCATTTCATTTGTAGGCTCTACAGCTGTTGGTACACATGTATATAACCTTGCAGGACAGCATGGAAAACGTGTGCAGTCGATGATGGGGGCTAAAAACCATGTGGTGGTGATGCCAGATGCCAATAAAGAACAAACCTTAAATGCTCTCGTTGGTGCAGCATTCGGTGCGGCGGGTCAGCGTTGTATGGCTTTGTCGGTAGCTGTCATGGTTGGTGAAAGTAAAGAATGGGTCAATGAACTGGTTGAAAAAGCCAAAACTCTGAAGGTCAATGCAGGGCATGAACCGAATACCGATATTGGCCCAGTCATTTCACCTCGCTCAAAAGCACGTGTACTGGATTTAATTCAAAGCGGTGTAGAGCAAGGCGCAGAACTGTTACTGGATGGTCGTGATGTTCAAGTCATTGGCTATGAGCAAGGAAACTTTGTCGGAGCAACAATTTTTAATCAAGTTTCAACTGATATGCGTATCTATACCGAAGAGATCTTTGGACCCGTATTAGCCATTATACATGTTGATACGTTAGAGCAGGCGATTGAATTAATTAATGCCAATCCATTTGGCAACGGTGTAGGACTATTTACACAAAGTGGTGCAGTCGCTCGTACATTCCAAAGCGATATCGATATTGGTCAAGTGGGTATCAATATTCCAATTCCTGTACCTGTTCCTTTCTTTAGCTTTACAGGATCGCGTGGTTCAAAACTGGGTGACTTAGGTCCATATGGTAAGCAAGCAGTTCAGTTCTATACACAAACCAAAACCATCACCAGTCGTTGGTTCGAAGATACACAAGAAAAAGGTGAAGTGAATACCACCATTAACCTACGTTAATTTAGGAGTTCAAGGATGAATATTGCCTTTATCGGTTTAGGAAACATGGGCGGAAAAATGGCCCAAAACCTACTCAAAGCAGGTTTTACGGTTTACGGTTTCGACTTAAGCGAAATTGCGATTCAGCATTTTATTGAAGCAGGTGGCATCGTTTGCCACAGCCCACAAGATGCAGCGAAACAAGCAGATGTTGTGATGAGCATGTTGCCTGCTGCCAAGCATGTCAAAGAAGTGTACTTGGGAGAAAATGGTGTATTAGCGGTAATGAAAGCAGGAAGCTTATGTATCGATAGCAGTACCATTGATCCGCAAACCATTAAGGATATAGCCGAAGCCGGTGCTGCACATCAGATAAAAATCTGTGATGCCCCTGTTTCAGGCGGAACTATTGGTGCTCAGGCAGGTACATTAACCTTTATGGTCGGTTCAGATGATCAAACCTTTGAAAGAACCAAAGCTGTACTGTGCCATATGGGTAAAAACATTGTGCATTGTGGTGATGTGGGTGCAGGTCAAATTGCGAAAATTTGCAATAACTTGATTCTTGGTATTTCCATGGCAGCCGTTGCTGAAGGTATGGCACTCGGTGCGCGTCTGGGGATTGATCCTCAAGCCTTAGCGGGTGTGGTGAATAGTTCGAGCGGACGTTGCTGGAGTTCGGATGTATGTAATCCATGGCCGGGTATTTCAGCAAATGCACCTGCGGGACGCGGCTATACCGATGGTTTTGCAACGCAGCTGATGTTGAAAGATCTAGGATTGGCTGTAGAAGCTGCAGGACAAGTCAAACAGCCGATTATTTTAGGCGGACTGGTTCAGCAGATGTATCAACAGCTGTGTTTACAAGGTAATGCACACTTAGATTTTTCAAGCATTGTGCAGCAATACTTACCTAAGGATGCTGAATCGCATTGAACACCAATCTAGCCTAGGGATGGCTAACAATATAAACACTCGTGTCGGAATAACAATAAATTGAGACTGAGGTAGAGAAGATGTCGAATTATCAGGATGTTGCAAAGGCATTTGACTTAAATCATGCTGCCAAAGAAATGTTATCAGGCTCTTTAGAGCAATTAAATGCATGTTATGAATGCTGTGACCGTCATGCGATTGATCAAGATAAGGTAGCACTATATTGGCAAGGCAAAGATGGGCGGAAAGAACAATATACCTTTTCAGAGCTGCAACAGTGGTCGAGCCAATTTGCCAATTTTTTAAAGTCACAGGGTGTGCAAAAAGGTGATCGTGTATCGGGTTTATTACCTCGTACAGTTGAATTACTTGTGGTGATTTTAGGGGCTTGGCGAATAGGTGCTGTATATCAACCGCTATTTACCGCCTTTGGCCCCAAAGCCATTGAACATCGTTTACACCTTGCACAAAGCAAATTGGTGATCAGTGATGTGGGTAATCGCAGTAAATTAGATGAAGTTGCACATTGTCCCCAAATCGTTACTGTTGCAGATCGAGCGGGTCATGGAATTCAACAGGGGGATTTAAACTTTTGGGATGAAGTCAAAGCACAGTCTACAGATTGTGAATTTGTCTTACAGAGCATTAATGATCCATTTCTTTTGATGTTTACTTCAGGTACTACAGGTCCTGCAAAACCTTTAGAAGTCCCGCTCAAAGCCTTAATCGCTTTTGGTCAATATATGAAAAATGCGGTAGGGCTACGTGAAGATGATTCGTTTTGGAATATTGCCGATCCGGGTTGGGCTTATGGTTTGTATTATGGAATCACTGGGCCACTTTTACTTGGACATGCAACACTCTTTTACGAAGGTGGTTTTAGCATTGATAGTTTGTGTCAGATCGTAGATGACTACAAGGTGACGAACCTTGCAGGCGCACCGACAGCGTATCGAATGATGATGGCGGCTGATCCTGAACAAATGGAAAAACTCAAAGGGAAATTCCGAGTCGTGAGTAGTGCTGGAGAGCCGCTTAACCCTGAAGTGTTCCGTTGGTTTAAACAAGTCCTAGATGCACCGATCTTTGACCATTATGGGCAGACTGAAGTCGGTATGGTGGTGTGTAATCATCATGGTTTACAACATGATATTCGCGCAGGTGTAGCAGGTTATGCCAGTCCAGGATATCGCGTGGCGGTTGTTGATGAACAAGGACAAGAGCTGGCTGCAGGTACACCGGGTGTACTGGCTGTCGATATTAGTCAATCACCGATGATGTGGTTTGGTGGCTATAAAGAAAGTCGTAAGTCACCCTTTGTAAAGCACTATTACCTCACGGGTGATACCGCAGAATTACACGCAGATGGCAGTATGAGCTTCGTTGGTCGTAATGATGATGTTATTACAACATCAGGTTATCGTATCGGGCCATTTGATGTAGAAAGCGCTTTACTTGAGCATGATGCAGTGATTGAAGCAGCAGTCATTGGTGTACCTGATCCTGATCGGACAGAAATTGTAAAAGCTTTTGTGATTTTAGCTGAGCATGTCACACCGTCAGAAGAATTAGCAGAGCAGCTGGGGCAATTTGTGAAAAAGCGCTTATCTGCACATGCTTATCCACGACTGGTGGAGTTCGTTCAAGAACTACCGAAAACCCCAAGCGGAAAAATTCAGCGTTTCTTATTAAGAAATCAAGAGATTGCAAAACAATCTACGCAGCATGCAAGTTAAATGACGCAACGATTAACTCTAAATTAATGCCGAACAATCAGGATCAAAATCAAGCTTTCATTCAGTTCTAGTCATTTTCAAACTGGATGAAAGCAATTGATTGATGTACAGGAAGATAAGATGCAATTTACCGAAGAACAATTATTAATTCAGGACATGACACGCAGTTTCGCACAGGAACAAATTAAACCTCAAGCGGCCGAATGGGATAAACACGGTACCTTTCCCAAAGCGGCTTTAGCGCAGATGGGAGAACTGGGTTTATTGGGTATGTTGGTATCAGATGAATGGGGTGGTTCAGATACAGGTAATCTTGCCTATGTTATGGCTTTAGAAGAGATTGCCGCGGCAGATGGGGCAACCTCAACCATTATGAGTGTACATAACTCGGTAGGCTGTGTTCCTATTGCTAAATTTGGCACAGAAGAACAAAAGCAGAAATATTTAGTGCCTTTAGCACAAGGCAAAATGATCGGGGCATTTGCATTAACTGAGCCGCATACAGGTTCAGATGCTGCTGCCATTAAAACTCGTGCAGTTAAAGATGGCAATGAATGGGTGATTAATGGTGCTAAGCAGTTTATTACCTCGGGTCATAATGCAGGGGTCATTATTGTCTTTGCTGTGACTGACCCAAGTGCAGGGAAAAAAGGCCTGAGTGCTTTTATTGTCCCAAGAGAAACACCCGGCTATGAAGTGATTCGTACTGAAGAAAAGCTTGGATTACATGCCTCAGATACCTGCCAAATCGCACTCACAGACGTGCGAGTGCATGAAAGCCTAATGTTAGGAAAAGAAGGTGAAGGTTTGAAAATCGCCTTATCAAATCTAGAAGGCGGTCGTATTGGTATAGCGGCGCAAGCAGTTGGTCTTGCACGTGCAGCATTAGAAGAAGCAACCCGATATGCCAAAGAGCGTATTACTTTTGGTAAACCAATTTTTGAACATCAGGCAGTTGCGTTCCGATTGGCAAGTATGGCAACAGAAATAGAGGCCGCACGCCAATTGGTCTATCACGCGGCACGTTTAAAAGAAGCAGGACAGCCTTGTTTAAATGAAGCGTCTATGGCCAAGCTTTTTTCATCTGAAATGGCTGAACGTGTTTGCTCAGCAGCATTACAAGTCTTTGGAGGTTATGGCTATCTCAAAGATTTCCCGATTGAGCGCATATATCGTGATGCACGTATTTGCCAAATCTATGAAGGCACGAGTGATATCCAACGCTTAGTAATTGCCCGCAGCTTATAACGTTGTCATTAAGACATTTAAACGAAAAGGCTTCAGATATGAAGCCTACTCATAAATATCGAATATATATAGGGATCTCACATGCAATTTGAAACGATTCTGCTCGAAAAGAACAATGGTGTTGGACTCATTATTTTAAATCGTCCTCAGGCCTTAAATGCGTTGAATAGCACAATAATTAAAGACCTTAATTTGGCCTTGGATGATTTAGATCGAGATCCAACCATCGGTTGTATGGTTATTACAGGTTCAGAAAAAGCCTTTGCCGCTGGTGCAGATATTAAGGAAATGGCTGAACTGAGTTTTCCGAATATTTATTTGGATGATTTTTTTCATCTGGCAGATCGAATTGCTCAGCGCCGTAAACCTTTAATCGCAGCTGTCTGTGGTTATGCGTTAGGTGGAGGCTGTGAGTTAGCACTCATGTGCGACTTTATTTACTGTGCCGATAATGCAAAATTCGGTTTACCAGAAGTGACTTTGGGAGTAATTCCAGGAATAGGTGGTACACAGCGCTTAACGCTTGCTATTGGTAAGGCCAAAGCCATGGAAATGTGTCTGACTGCCAGACAAATGGGCGCAGCAGAAGCAGAGCAGAGCGGTTTAGTTGCTCGAGTCTTTCCTAAAGAGGAGTTGGTCGAAAAGACCTTAAAAGCTGCTGAAAAAATAGCCGAAAAATCTGTAGTGGCAACCATGATGATCAAAGAGTCAATTAACCGTGCATTTGAAGTCAGTTTGCAAGAAGGTTTACGCTTTGAACGTAGAACATTCCATTCGATTTTTGCAACTCAAGACCAAAAAGAAGGCATGCAAGCATTTGTTGAAAAGCGCCAAGCCAATTTTAAAAACAATTAAAAATAAAAAAGGATTATATGGATATGAGTACAAATAACTTAATGATTGAAGAACATGGACATTTAGGCCAAATCAGTTTAGATCGCGTGGCAAGTTTAAATGCCTTGTCTTTGGAAATGATTCAAGGGATTCAACAGCAATTAGCACTATGGGCTGATCAAACTAATATTCATGCTGTACTTATTCGCTCAAATAGTCCTAAAGCATTTTGTGCAGGTGGCGATATTCGTTATCTCTATGATAGTTATATGAATGGTAAAGAAGATCATCAAGCTTATTTTCAAGCTGAGTATGAAATGCTGAATACCATTCGTGCGTATGAAAAACCCATTATTGTCATACTTGATGGCTATGTACTTGGCGGTGGATTTGGCTTGGCCCAAGCATGTCATGTGCTTATCAGCAGCGAAAAATCTAGATTTGCCATGCCTGAAACTGCCATTGGATTTTTCCCAGATGTGGCTGCGACACACTTTTTATCACGTTTAGATGATATTGGTGTGTACATGGCAACTACAGGCGATCAAATCAGTGCTAGCGATGCGTTGTATCTAGATTTGATTGACTACCATGTTCCGAGTGAGCAACTTGTTCAATTAGAAGAAGAATTAAGAAATTCCAAGCAACTCAGCAAGGAAAATATTGAACAATTGATTGCGAAATATATTACTCGACCAGCGGAAAGTGAACTTAGTCAAAATGCAGATTTAATTCGTAAGCATTTTGGTTTTGATAGCATTGATGCCATTGAAAATAGTCTTGAAAATGAACAGCATAATGATGCTCAAGTGTGGGCGCTAAAAATACGCAATACCTTGGAACAACGATCTCCAATCGCGAAAAGAATCAGTTTACAACTCCAGCATTTAGGTCGTGGTCTTTCACTGAAGCAATGCATGCAAATTGAACGACATTTACAAGACGTTTGGTTTCAACATGGCGATATTGTCGAAGGTGTGCGCGCATTAATTGTGGATAAAGACAAACAGCCAAAGTGGCAACAGTCTAGTCCGGCTTTAGACAAAATAATGGAGGAAATATCTATTTAATCAGTGATTTAAAAAACTTTAACGGTTCAAACCCTTGGACAATATTCATATTCAATTTCTTATTCAATATGAACAAGTGACTCAACGTAAATTAAACAGATATAAGATCTAAAAATATTGATTTTCAAGAAGAAAATTATCACATAAACCAAGCATCGTGAAAATGCAACATCGAAATATCTTGCAGAATAAGGAAGATAACAATGCAAAATGTACAGGGAAATACAGCTCGACCAGCCAAGTCCTCGCATCGTTTAGCGGGTATTTCCAGCATGGTGGGTACAACCATCGAATGGTATGACTTTTTTATCTATGGTGCTGCCGCAGCACTCATTTTCAATCGACTTTTTTTCCCAAATCTTGATCCCTTAACTGGCGTATTGGCAGCATTTGCTACCTATGCTGTAGGCTTTATTGGTCGACCACTTGGTGGAATTGTTTTTGGCCATTTTGGTGATAAAATCGGTCGTAAATCAATGTTATTGGTCACATTAATGTTGATGGGTATTCCAACGGTGATGATTGGGTTGTTACCGACATTTGAAACCATTGGTTATTGGGCAACGGTCTGTTTAATTATTTTAAGATTTATACAGGGCATGGCCATGGGTGGAGAATGGGGCGGAGCTGTCCTCATGGCGGTAGAACATGCGCCAGCGGGTAAAAAAGGCTTTTGGGGAAGTTTACCGCAAGCCAGTACAGGTGGTGGTTTATTACTCGCTTCGGTGGCTTTAGGGTTAGTCTCAATGTTGCCTGAAGAAGCGTTATTTAGCTGGGGGTGGCGTCTACCATTTTTAGCCAGCATTATTTTACTGGCTGTAGGTTGGTATATTCGCGTAAAAGTGCCTGAGTCTCCAGACTTTGAAAAAGTTAAAGCACAAACCGAATCAATTAAAGTTCCAGCAAAACAAGTGTTTAAAAATCATCCTAAGCAGTTGATTACGATTATTTTATCTCGAGCTGCTGAAAATGCTTGGTTCTATTTAGCATCGACATTTGCATTAGCCTATACAACCACACAGCTGAATATTCCTCGACAAGACATTTTGTTTGCAACAATTTGTGGTGCTGCAGTCATCATGGTTATTACGCCAATTTTTGGGCATTTGTCTGATAAAGTTGGGCAAAAAAATATGTTTAGATTTGGTTTATGCGTACTAGCTTTATATAGCTATCCATTTTTTGCGATGTTAAATACTAAAGATCCAGTATTGGTTTGGACGGCCATTGTGATTGGTATTGGTGTGGTTTTTCCTTTGATGTATGCACCGCAGTCACAGTTATTTTCACGCCAATTTCCAGCAGAAATACGTTATAGCGGTATTTCAATCTCAGTTCAATTTGCAGGCGTGCTAGGTGGCGGTTTAGCACCATTAATCGCGACGAAATTGCTAAGTATTGGTGATGGAAGCCCAAATTTAATTATTGCCTATATTTCAGGCTTTGCAGTGATTGCGATTATTGCATCTTCATTTTTAAAGCCAGATCAAATAGAGCAAAAGACTAAAGTATTTAGTAGTGAGGAAATCAAATCTTCCTAAATCAACAATCAGGAAAACAGTAGACTGATTTAAATATAGAAATACATGTGAACTAGCCATAGCAACAATTGTTATGGCTTTTTTTTGTCTAAGGATTGTGGCAGGACAAATAATATTGTCAGTATTGCGTAGGATCTTGGCGGCACAAAATATGTTTGATGTGTAAGAGCAACAAATCAAGTTTGTTACACAGATGAAAGATTTAAGCACCAATAAATTAAAAAATATTAAATATCAAAGTCTTAATTATACTATTTCGTATAATATATATTATGTTAAATAGAATATCCAAGACTCTGGCCTACACAACGCATCCGTTGCCACAGCTCGACATCGTGAATCTGTAAAATTATCATTCACGATGCCGAATGCCGAAATCAGAATCTTATCAATTGGCGAATCTGACGTTCCTGATGTTTAAATTCAAACCCTCTCATTTTTTCAACTCGCTCAGGTTATAATAATGGTCTCCCAAAATATGATTGATCTAATATGAGCACCTCCAATGACCCTTTACACGGCAAAAAACTTGCTGACATCTTGGATGAATTATTGGATTACTACGGTGGTTTTGAAGGCTTAAGCCGTAAAATTGAAATTAGATGTTTTTGCATAGATCCAAGCGTTAAATCCTCACTGCGATTCTTACGTACTACACCTTGGGCACGTGAAAAAGTAGAAAATTTATATTTGTATGTCTTACGCCAAAAAGCCAAACAAAAAGCGTAACGATTAATACCTAAGCTCGAATAATCTTGTATAGCAGTTTATGTTTTAAGATAAAATAAAACTGTGAATCCTTGTAGCTATTCCTTGCACGCAGTATCTTCGCCTCAGATTTAAATTGATCCCTATTATGAGCAATACTTTTTCCCAGCATCCTCAAATTGGTGTAGTCACTACATTTTCTGAATTGATTCATAGTCATTTCGAAGGTCAAATGAATGCGCTTTGCTGGCAACGCAGCATAAGGCGACTTTAAAGAAATAGTCGAAAAACTCGAACTGATTGAAAATATAACCGAAATTTCTATAGATGATCTGATGAAGTTAACACTTTCATCGCAAGGCCATTTAGCCAGAGAAGTTATTTTAAATGATCTGCAACAATTAACAGAAATTGATAAATCGTAAGTCCATACGATCCATTCTGTCTAATGAATGAACCGTATGGGTTAATGCAATATCGTTTTAATCAAAATTGCTTAGTCTAGATTATTGAGATCGAGCTGTATTAAGCCAGCGGTAAAGCACTGGCAATAGCACCAAGGTCAGCAAGGTGGAAGAAAGAATACCGCCGATCACAACCGTGGCTAAAGGCCGTTGCACTTCCGCACCTGTACCTGTTGCCAAAGCCATTGGTACAAAACCTAAAGAGGCAACACAGGCAGTCATGAGTACTGGGCGTAATCGAAGTACAGCGCCCTGCCATACGGCTTCATGCAATGGATACTTGTCCCCCAGTTCTTTAATGAAGGTCAGCATGACCAGGCCATTCAGCACAGCAACACCTGAGAGTGCAATAAATCCAATCCCTGCAGACATCGAAAGCGGAATATCTCTTAACCAAAGAAACAATACACCGCCCGTTAAGGCAAAGGGTACGCCAGTAAAGACCAGCAGACTTTCTTTCACATTATGAAATACTGCCATTAATAAAATAAAGATGGTCAGTAGTGCTAAAGGAATGACAATTTGCATTCTTGCTTTGGCAGATGCAAGGTTTTCAAATTGACCGCCATATTCAATCCAATAACCGCTTGGTAATGCATATTGTTTCAGCTGAGTCTGCATATCCGCCACAAAAGAACCTAAATCACGGCCTTCAACATTGGCAGTCACTACAATACGGCGTTTACCATTTTCACGGCTGACTTGATTGATCCCATCTACATTAGACACTGTGGCAACATTTGAGAGTACAATACTGCCACCATTTGGCAACTTTAACGGTAGTTGTGAAATCGTGCTTACATTACGGTCTTGATCATTTAAACGAATAACAAAGTCAAAACGGCGATCGCCTTCTAAAATCTCCCCTACACTTTGTCCACCGACACTGGCTGCCACAGTATCCTGTATAGATTTAACGCTTAAACCATATTGCGCAGCCAAAGCCTTATCTATTTCAATATTTAATAAAGGCAAACCTGAGGTTTGTTCAACTTTTACGGCGCTACTCCCCGCAACTTGCTGCATAATTTTGGCAATTTTAGTGGCTTCTGTGTTAAGCACTTGCATATCATCGCCAAATATTTTAACGCCCACATCACTACGCACACCTGAGATCAACTCATTAAAGCGCAGTTCAATAGGTTGGGAAAACTCACTGTTATTACCTGGAATTGTAGCCACATAAGCCACCATACGGCCACGCAGTTCATCCACACTTTCTTTAGGGTTTGGCCATTCATTACGTGGTTTGAGCATAATATAACCATCGGAAATGTTCGGAGGCATTACATCGGTTGCCACTTCTGCTGTACCTGTACGAGCAAATACAGCCTGAATCTCTGGAAATTTTTTCAGCAGCAATTTCTCAGCGTTCTCCTGCATTTTTAATGATTCTTCTAGGCCTGTGCTTGGTGAGCGCATCAACTGAACTGCAAAATCACCCTCACTCAGCTGTGGTGCAAACTCACTGCCAATTTTGGTGCTTAAAAGCCCTGTAATGAGCAGTAAACACAGTGCAAAAGTCATCACTACAGCCTTGTAATGAAAGGCTTTATTTAAAATTTGAAGATACTGCTTTTTCAGCCAATTCATCCAACGGCTTTCTGTTTCTTTAATTTCACCTTTCACCCAAAGCGCTACAGCAGCAGGTACAAATGTAATAGACAGAATGATCGCCGCCACAAGTGCCAATACCACAGTTAATGCCATCGGATGGAACATTTTTGCTTCTACACCACTTAAAGCAAAAATTGGCAAATAAACCACTAAAATAATTAACTGACCGAATATCAGCGGACGGCGCGCCTGACGTGCAGCCAAAAAGACTTCTTTAAAACGTTCATTTTGCGTTAATGGACGCTTTAATGTTTGCTGTGCATGCGCCAAGCGGCGGATACAGTTTTCAACAATGACCACAGCACCATCAACAATAATCCCGAAATCCAGCGCACCTAAGCTCATCAAATTCGCGCTGATATTCTTTTGTGCCATGCCGGTTAAGGTAAACAGCATTGACAGCGGAATAACACAGGCCGTAATGAGTGCTGCACGGATATTGCCTAAAAAGATAAATAAAATGATGATGACTAGAATTGCGCCTTCAACCAAGTTCTTTTGAACGGTTTTAATCGCTTTCTCCACCAATGTGGTACGGTCATACACTGTTTCAATTTTTACCCCTTTGGGTAAGCTGGCTTGAATGTCTTTAATTTTGGAATCTACAGCTTTCGAGACAGTTCGGCTATTTTGTCCCATAGCCATCATGGCAATACCTAAAACCGTTTCTTCTCCGTTATAGGTTGCACCACCTGTGCGCAAATCATGCCCAATGGAGACTTGCGCAATATCACCCACCCGAATTGGACTGCCATTTGGGCTGTCAATCATGGTGTTTTCAATATCTGAAATGGTGTTTAAGGTTCCCGGCACTCGAACTGTTAACTGCTGACCATTTTCCTCAATAAATCCTGCACCACGGTTTTCATTATTTTCTGTAAGCGCTTGCTGTAATTGTTCTAATGACAGGTTCAGCTGTTGCATGCGGTTTAAATCAGGTGAAACCACGTAGGTTTTATTAAAACCACCAATACTGTTGACCTCGGCAACACCTTGTACACGCTGTAATTGCGGACGCACAATCCAGTCCTGAATTTCACGCAAATCCATCGCGCTATATGCCGTACCATCTGCTTTTTTTGCATTGGGTTCTGCTTTCAGCACCCATTGATAAATCTCGCCCAAACCTGTCGAAACTGGCGACATCGTCGGAGAAACCTGAGCTGGCAATGACGACCGAACTTCCTGTACCCGCTGATTAATTTGCTGACGTGCCCAGTAAATATCCGTACCGTCTTTAAAGACAATCGTGACTTGTGACAGGCCATAACGGGAAATAGAACGGGTCAATTCCAAATCTGGAATACCTGCCATCGCATTTTCAATCGGATAAGTAATCCGCTGTTCCACTTCTAGCGCTGTAAAGCCATTGGCCTGCGTATTTATTTGAACTTGGGTATTGGTAATATCTGGTACAGCATCAATCGGCAGTTTTTGATAACTGTAAATCCCGACGGCAATCCATGTACAGACAAACAGCATCACCCAAATTGCATTTTGAATTGAAAACTGAATAATGCGTTCGAATAGACCTGCTGGCTTTGGCAAATTTGTGTTCGTGTTCTCTGAATTAGTGTTCATGGCCAGCCTCATCTTTTTCCAGTTCAGATTTCAGTAAAAAACTGCCTTGGGAAATATACTTTTGCCCTGCCTCAAGACCCGAAATCACTTCTAGCCATTGCCCATCACTGGATGCTTGTCCAAGTTTTAGCGCTTGTGCTTTTAAATGCACTTGGCCTTTTAGCTCAGATTCAACAATAAAAATACTGTCTTTACTCTCTATGCTTTGTACGGCGGACTTTTGCACCCGTAATGCTTTTTTAGTACCTGAATCAGCCAATAGCACGTTGACCATCACATTCGGGCGAAGCTCAGCAGATTGTTGTTTTAATTTGGCACGTACCACCAAGCGTCCCGTTTGCACATCTGCCTTTGACGTCAGGCTTTGTACCTCTGCGCTATAGAGCTGATCTGAGCCATTGATTTTGAAAGAGACGTTTTGACCCGTTTGTAATTGTGCGGAATATTGATGAGTTAAGTTAAATTCTAGCCACAAATCTTTTAGCTGTTCAATGGTGAACAATTGATCTGCCAATTGCACATTTTCACCTACAACAATATCTTTTTGACTGATTACACCTGCAATAGGCGCACGAATGATAAATCGTCCGTTTTGACCGCTATTCGCGCCCAAAGCTTGCAAGCGCGATTGTGTCGACTGTACGCTAATTTGAGCCTGACGATAGGCATTTTCAGCACGCTGAAAGTCCTGTTTGGCAGAAATCCCTTGAGACCATAGCTTTTGCTCACGCTGATAATCTTGGCGAGACAAATCTAAATTGGCTTCTGCCATACGCAAATTAGCTTGCTGATCAATTAATTCAGGCACAGAAAGCACAGCTAAGGTCTGCCCTTTTTGTACGGTTTGACCGAGTGCTACACTCACTTGTTCGACATGACCGCTGAAGTTTGGGGAAATATGTGCCTGTTGATCTGTATTAACGGCCAATTTACCTGGCAATTGAATAATATTTTCGACCAGACCATTTTCTACAGTCGCCATTTTAATACCTTGTTCCACCATTTGTTGAGCGGTGAGTTGCAGTTCACCTTCTTCCGCATGTTCTGCTTCAGCATCATTCTTTTTGGCTTCGCTATTTTCACCTTCAGACTCAGTTTTATCCGCATTGGATTTATTTGTACTTAACCAAATAGCAGTACACAGCATCAACGTTAAGCCAATCAAAACTGCAATCATCAAAGGCTGTGAAATTTTTCCATCTTGTTTAATTTTCATGTGATTAACTGCCTTATTGTGCTGATGCGCTGTTGATGAGGGTTTGGGATGCTTCAATGGCTTTTTTATTTAGTTGGCTATAAGCATCTGAACGGCTGATTTCTTCATAACTAGTGCCAATACTTAGGGCTTCAGCACTGAGTGCGCTCTGCCAAGCCTGCGCCAAAATTTGTATTTGGCTAAGTCGAAGGTCTTGGAGTTGTTTTGTGGTTTGCTGTACATCTGTAATGGCAAATTTCCCTGCCTGAAAACCTTGCAAAGTTCGGTTTTGAACCTTTTCAGCCAAGCCAATCTGACTGCCTGTGGCATCAAACTGCGTACGTAGACCTTTAAGCTGGTGAATGCTGTTGGCGATGTCCAAAACTTGCTGTTTTAACTCGCGCTGTTGCTGATGATTTAATAAAATTTGCTGTTTTTGCGCCATTGGAATGGCATATTGCTGGCGGTTAAAAATATTTAGCGGAATATCCACACCAAGTACCAAGACCGTATCATTGGTATCTGTTGGAGACTTGGTACGTGACATGCCCATATTTAGGGTTGGGTTTGGACGTGTCTGTACTTTTAAATGTTCAATTTGCTGATTTGCCTGCTGAATATTCAAGGCATACAATTTTTGTAACCAGCCTTCCGATAAATTACGCTCAACTAAACTTTGGCTCTGTTCAGGCCACGGTGTAACACTGTTATTCAACGCGATTTGCGAGGTGGTTTCACCCCATAAATTAGAAAGCTGACGCGCCACAGTTTGCTGTTTTAAAAGCGCCTGTTGGTATAGACGCTGTATTTCCAAAGCTTCAATTTGAGCGCGCTCTACATCCACCAAAGCAATACTGCCTGCCTGATAGCGTTTTTGCGCGCTGTCCAAATTAGATTTACTGAGTTTGAGCTGTGTAGCGTAAATCGATTGCTCATTTTGAGCGATGGCTAGCTGTGACCATGCAAACTTCACAATCAACTGACTTTGCGCATTCCAAATTTGCTGTTGCAACTGTATTTGCTGTGCAGAGGTACTCGCGAGTGCTTGATTGATTTTACGCTGACCGAATACATCCATTGGCTGGCTGATTCCGATACTGAGCTCTTGATCTTGATTTTTACCAAAACCATTTTGTTCAATCGATAGGCTTGGGTTCTGCCAGAGCTTGCTTTGACGCAGATTAAAATCAGAGATTTGCTGTTGTTGTTGCCAAATATCTGTTTGTGCTTGGTAATTTTGTACTTTGGCAAATGCCAATTCAAAACTACTAACATTTTGCGCAAAAGTACTTTGTAAGGCCGTCGAAATACCGACAGCTAAGCCTAGACCTATAAACGTCGTAAAATATAAAGACATGATTTTTCCCACTCATTTATTAAAAAAAGTGGCGGGAATGTTTTAGGCTACCCCGCCATTAGCGGGGCATAAACAGGAGGAGGTGTTTGCAGTAATAAATCAGGGGCTTGATAAAGATTCTTCCAAACAAATTTTGGCGAATATTCAAAGCTCTGATGTGCAATAAAAAGAATCGATTGTTGGTTTTGTACAATCAAATGCGTCATAGACGGTAAATGGTCTTGATGATCTTCACCGAGTTGCAGATCGTTAGCGGTATTTTTGACTGGTTTGCTACTGGATTCAGATGCTTGATGCAACGAATGCTGTGGATTGGTTTCACTGCTGACGCATAAGGTATTTTGATGATGACCAAAATGATAGCTTTGAACAACTTGAGTTTGCTCTTCATGCACACAGAAAGCGGCTGCCACGTTCCAAAGGCTTTGGAACATGAACAATCCAACTAAGACTGTTATCCATGTCGCAGAACGCATATTGCATCAATCAAGAAAATTTTAATGATTATAAAGCTTGGAGTTGGTCGAAGGTCAAGTGAATCTTTGAATTTGTTTAAACATGGATTGCCATAGAGATATAACGTAAGGCATTCGCTTTAATCCCCTGACACGGCACATGCTAAAGACAATCCATTGGTTCATGATTACGATTTTTATCGGCGAAACCTTTATTTTTAATTCAGTTCGGAATCATTCTTCAACTTAGCTTTTCTTGTCACAACTAAGCCGCAGAGAACCACCAATGTCGTAACACCTAAAGATAATGAAGTTTCATAACTGTAGGCTGGAGATAAAAACATATAGATCAGCACACTTAAGATCACCAAAATGACTGCCCATGTCAGCCATGGAAATAGCCACATTTTAAACGCAACCTCAGTTCCATTTTTTTCGATTTGTGTTCTCAATTTAAGCTGTGAAAATGCAATCACTAAATAAACCAATAAGGCAATTGAACCTGTTGTAGACAGTAAAAATCCAAATACTTGGCCTGGAAATAAATAGTTGACTGCGCAGCAAATTAAGCCCACTACAGACGATGCAAATACAGCAATAGCAGGTACACCAGAGGCATTAATAGATGTGACCCATTGAGGTGCTTCTTTACGTGTCCCCAATGAAAATAACATCCTTGAAGAACTATAAAGTGCGGCATTCATACAACTTGCAACTGCAATAAATACCACACTATCAATAATCAATTTGGATTGAGGGACATTTAAACTGACCAAGACATATTGGAAAGTGCCTAATTGTTGTAATTGCGGTGAACGCCAATCTACCAGTGCAACCGTTATAAAAATTGAAACCACAAAAAATAAGATGACCCGATACAACACTAAATTGGTTGCGCGTTTAATTTTTTGCTCAGGATCTTTTGATTCTGCTGCAGCGATCGATAGTATTTCTACACCAAAGAATGAAAATGCTGAAATCAATATTGCTGAAAGTACACCACCCAGGCCATTTGGCATAAATCCATCATTTTTGAACAGATTTTCTACACCACTCACGTCAGGTGCTAAGGGCCAAAATCCAAATATTGCGGTGAGTCCAATGGCGATAAAAATCACAATAGCCAAGACTTTTATCAGAGAAAACCAAAATTCAAACTCACCAAAACTTCGAGTACTAAAAAAGTTGGCTAAACTGAGGAGAATAATAAAAATAGTTGCAAAGACAGCGCTGGATATTGATGGAAACCATGCATGCAAAATTTCTGCACCGGCAATTGCTTCAATAGGAATAACTAAAACCCAAAACCACCAATATAACCATCCGATAGTAAAGCCAGCCCATGGCCCTATGGCTTTTCTAGCATAGGTTGAAAATGAGCCGGTGTCAGGTTGAGCTACTGCCATCTCCCCCAACATTCGCATGACTAAAAAAACCAATATACTGGTAATAATATATGCAAGAACAGCGGCTGGCCCGGCTTTTGCGATAGCAGCAGATGACCCAACAAACAGTCCAGCACCAATTACACCACCGATACTGATCATTGTGATATGCCGATTAGATAGCCCTGCACCCAGTTTTGCAGTTGATTTATGTGTGGCTAAGCTATCATCATGCATCGATTAGATTCCCTGTCTGCACGGTCAGTCGTACAAATCATTATTTCCAAGATCATTAGGAATAAAAAAGGGAAAACGCTGTGTTCTCCCTTGTTTTGTAACAATTTAATCTAGAAAATGAGTTTTTCATAGTTCTAATCAAAACTTTAAGATGCATCTTATTGCCATTTTTTCATCTAATTCACTGTTATTACTTATATAATTTATATTTATTTAAAAACTTATTTGACCATTTTCTATATGCAAAATATGGGCTTTTAAATAATCTAACTCATCACCATGATGCGTGACATATATCATCGGCAGCGCCGACTGTTCTTTCACCGTGTTTAAAAATGGCAATATTTGATCTTTCAGCCTGCGGTCCAGTCCTGTCAGCGGTTCATCTAACAGCAGTAAGTCAGGCTGTGACAGCAATGCGCGTCCTATGGAAACGCGCTGCGCCTCACCGCCAGAAAGTTCATGCGCCCGCCGTTTGAGCAGTGGCTGTAACTCAAGCAGATTAGTCACTTGCTCAAATTTAAATTTCGCATTTTCCTGAGCGTCTAAGTTCTCCGCATATTGCAGATTTTGCTGCACATTCATATGCGGGAAAAGCCATGCCTTTTGAAAAATCAGCGCTATATGGCGTTTATGCATCGGCACGCTAATTTGCTGTGCGGCATCAAACAATTCACACTGATTCAGCGAAATAAACCCTTGCTGCGGCTGCAGCAAACCAACCAAATTTTTCAGCAGCGTAGATTTCCCACTACCTGATGGCCCCATAATGCCCAGCAGCTGATCCTGCATCTGCAGCCGAGCCTGCAACTTAAAATCGGTGTATTGAAACTGAAAATCACACTGAAGCATGGTCGGCTCCGAGTTTTCGCTGATAGCGCTGTAAAATATAATAATTGGCAATCAATGCGCCAAAAGCCGCCAGCAATGAAAGGATCACTAAACGCATTGCGGCCTCTTCACCATTTGGCTGCTGTATCAGCGAATAAATGGCGATAGGAATGGTTCGGGTTTCATCTGGAATATTGCCGACAAAGGTAATGGTTGCGCCAAACTCACCTAGACTTCGGCTAAAGCCTAAAATGCTGCCAATTAAAATCCCTGGTAAAGCCAGCGGCAGGCTGATTGAGACAAATACCCGTAAAGGATGTGCGCCTAGTGAGCCTGCAACCTGCTCAAGCTGTTGATTGATCATTTGAAAAGACAAACGGATCGGCTGCACAATCAGCGGAAATGACACAATCATCGATGCTAAAACGGCGCCTTTCCAATTAAAAACCAGCTGAATTCCCCATTCAATTAGCATCTTGCCGATCCAGCCATTTGAACCAAACAGCACCAATAGCAAATATCCTAGAACCACCGGCGGCAGCACCATTGGCATTTGTAAAAGTGCTTCGACCAAAAATTTTAAATGAAACTCATAGCGCGCCAAAACCCATGCCAGCCCTATAGCAAATGGTAAGCAAAATACAGTGGCGCAAATGGCAACCTTAGCCGACAGATACAAGGCGCTCCACTCTTCAGGGCTTAGCATGCTTTAGCCCTTCACACCAAAGCCATAATGCTTAAAAAGCATTTTGCTTTGCGCATGGTCTTTAAGATAACGGTAAAACTTCACGGCCTCAGGTTTAGCTGCGCCTTGCTGTGTTAAAGCCAATGGGTAAATGATGGGTTGATGGGTATGGTTTGGAAAAATCCCGGCTATTTTAACTTTAGAACTGATCATCGCATCGGTACGATAAACAATCCCCGCTTGGCACTCACCTCGTTCGACAAAAGCCAAAGCCGATCGTACATCATCTGTCCCGACAATCCTTCCATTCAAACTTGATAGCCAGCCCAACTTGGTTAGGCTTTGTTTGGCATATTTTCCAGCAGGTACAGACTCCATTTGCCCTGTACATAAGTGACCTTTGAATGCCTTGGCAAAATTAAACTGCGGCACGGCTTTAAATTGCATATTCACCGCTTTAGGCGTAATCAGCACCAAATCATTGCTTAGCATGTTGAATACTTGCTTTGCAGGTATTTTCTGTTTTTGCACCAAATAATTCATCCAGTCCACATCTGCTGAAAAATACAAATCACTTGGCGCACCGGCTTCAATCTGTTTGGCTAAAGCAGATGACGCGCCAAATACCGGTACAATTTTGATGTCTGGATTCTGTGCCTGATATTGCTTTGCAATATCGCTGATAGCATTGCTTAAACTGGCTGCAGCATAAATTTTGACTATTTCCGCCTGAGATGCGCCAGCAATGAAGCTCAGTCCTACTGCTAAAATAAATTTGAATCGCATAGCAAACTCCTAATGCTGAATAAATACGCCTTGAAGAATTTGTCCTGCTTGCACAGACTGCCCTGCAGGAATCCGAACAATGCAATTGGCTTGCATTAAATTGCTCAACATATGCGACTGCTGTTTAGACAGGCTGGTTAGTTGAAGCTTGCCTTGCTTATCAAAGTGCGCCGACATTCTTAAAAACCGCTCACGTGCATCTGCTTTTAGGTCATGTGTCATGACTGCGCTGAACCAGTCCAGCGCAGGTGTTTGACCTTGTAGGGCTTTCAATAATCTATCTGTATAAATTTGCATGCCGACATAGACTGCAGCGGGGTTGCCCGGCAGTCCGAGTAAATAACAGGAACTGCTGTCAGGACGTCGATATTGTGCAAACAGCATCGGTTTGCCGGGTTTTTGTTTCACTTTCCAGAAAATTTGCTGAAAACCGATGTCCAAGGCTGCCGGCCGAACAAAATCATAATCACCGACAGATACGCCGCCAGTCGTTAAAATTAAATCAAAGCTGTCTTTTAAACGGTTGAATAAATCTAAAACCGCCTGTTTTTCATCTGCAATATGAATCACTTCAACTTGGACGTGCTGCGACTGAAACCATACTAAAATCAGCGGCGCATTGGCATCAAATATTTTACCTGCACGATAATCTTCTATATTTTGTGCAACTTCATCACCTGTAATGACCACCGCAACTTTAGGGTAAGCGTAGACCTCACAATGAGAAATACCTGCCATACTCAGTGCTGCAATTGCGCCCACAGAAAGTTTTTGGCCTTTTCTTGCCAATATTTGACCCTCTGAGAATTCCTCACCTGCATCACGAATATCCGCATGCTTATTTAAAACTGAAGTCAATTCAATTTGCTGTGCATCCGCTTTCACAATTTCTTGCCGTGCTACTGTAGTCGTGCCTTCAGGAATCGGCGCGCCAGTAAATATACGGACAGCTTGGCCTGCTTTTAAAATAGTTTCAGCCGTTTGCCCTGCGCGGATTTCTCCAATGAGCTCAAATTGCGTACCTGCTTTAATTTCACCCGCCGCGCAAATGGCATAGCCGTCTACAGCGCTTTGAGCAAATAAGGGCAGCTGAATTTGTGAATGCACATCTGCCGCCAAATAACGGCCTAAAGCGTGTTGAAGTTCCAAAGTTTCATGCGCCAAACTTTGCGTATGTGTCTGAATCAGCGCAAGAGCCTCGTCAACTGAAATCAGTCCAGCCTCAGCACCGCAGCCTGTATGTAATACAGCTTGGTTCATTGATAGCCTCCTGCATGCGGAATATTCTTCTGCACATCAAATAGATGTACCAAGGCAGGTAAAATGGCAATAAGTGATTCTTTTGCGCCTTGTCTGCTGCCCGGCAATGTAATGACAAGGCTGTTATCTATATAGCCCGCAACACCACGGCTAAGCGCAGCATAAGGCGTGCGTTTTTGACCAAAACTGCGTGAAGCCTCCATCAAACCCGGAATTTCACGTTTTAACAGCGGCTGTATCGTTTCTACAGTTAAATCTTTTGGCCCTAAACCCGTACCGCCAACCGTCAATATCAGCGGGTATTGATTTTTTTGCTGCTCAATCAAGGCAAGCAGTTGTTCAGGACTGTCTGGTATCACTTGATAGCTGATATTGCTGAAGTTTGCTTCTTCCAATATTTCGAGGACATTTTGCCCAGCGGTATCCGGTTTTTTACCAGCTGCAACTGTATCTGAAAGCACAATAATTGATGCCGATAAGCTTTCTTTAAGCACACGAGTAAAATGTGATTTACCGCCTTTTTTCTTTTGCAGTTTTACCTGATCTAGGCACAAATTCTCTGGTTCACAGTGCGGTTTAAGCATGTCATACAGCGTTAAACCCGCAAGGCTGACAGCAGTTAAAGCTTCCATTTCCACACCCGTTGGGCCAATGGTTTCAACCACTGCGCTAATTTCAACATGCGCCTCAAACAATTCATATTCAACATCTGCACGGTAGATTGGCAGCGGATGACACAGCGGAATCAGTTCATCGGTACGTTTAGCCCCTAAAATACCCGCAATACGTGCAGTTTTCAGCGCATCGCCTTTTTCTGTATTGCCATTACGCAGCAGTTCAATGCAATGTGGCGGTGCATGCAGTATTCCAGTTGCAATGGCTGTACGGTAACTTTCCGCTTTCATGCCCACATTTTTCATTGCTTTATCCTTATTTTGTTCATTTTCAGCTGTAATATTGAAAATATTGAATTTTGGGTTTTATAAATGCCATTGGTAAATATTGGCGTTCAAATGCATGGTCTGGCTATTTTGATGTGAATGTTCGCATGACTCGCTATGAACATGAGCATGCTTCGTTTCGTGATCTGCCACTTCAGGCGCGTGATCCTTACGAATACAGCAGCCCTCTACATATTGACTGCTGCCATCCATATAAAACTCTTCTTTCCAAACAGGCACTTCATGCTTTACACGTTCAACCGCTTCTTCGCAGGCTGCAAAAGCTTCACGGCGGTGCGGTGCATAAGCCATAGCAATAATTGCAGTATCACCAATATCTAAACTGCCAATACGATGCACAACCCGTACATATGACACGTCGTATTTGGCTTGAATTTCCTGTTCAATTTGTCGGATCATTTTCTCAGCCACAGGCGCATAAGCTGTATATTTCAGGGCTTTTACCGCTTTGCCTTCATGGTGATTACGAACCGCGCCAATAAATACACCTATACCGCCGCATTCAGGAAATGCCTCAATGCTGTCAAAATCAGCTTGGCTGAATACTGTATCTTGTATGCGTGAAATATGCTTGAGCTCCATATTCAGCCTCCCGCCACAGGTGACAGCAGCACAACGGTACTGTCCTGCATCAATGCGGTTTGTCTTGGCACAATGTCTTCCCCAATGGCACAGGCGCAGCGCTCAAGCATGCTGAATGATTCTGGAAATTGATTTGCAACTTGCTGCAAAACCTCTGCAATTGACTGCTGTGCCAAGCAAGTCAGACTTAAATTCGCTGGCAGCAGGCGTTCAATAGCGCCAAAAGATTCTATTTTGATGGTGATCTGAGTCATCTTTAACCTCCAATCATATGCATGCTGATTTTTCTAGATGGGCTGGATTGGGTAGTTATGGCATGAAAGCCTTGTTCCTTCTGCCAAATGTAACCGCCTAATTTTTGCTGCAAAGCCATTGCATCGAGCGGCATTAACTCTGTTGTTTTACTGCTTTTCAGCTGCTGAATTTCATGGCTGAGATTTAAACCTTTTCGGGCAAACAGGCAGTTAAAAAACTCGCCTTGCGCATTCAGTCTCAAACGGTCGCAGCTGCCGCAAAAAGAATTGCTGATGGTTGAAATAATGCCTATAGGCAAGCCGTTGATTAAGTATGATCTGGCTGGTGACGCGCCTTGACCTTGCAGTGTTTGCACTTCAAAAGCAGTCTTTAGTTTATCCAGTATGTCTTGTTCAGTAACGACCGCAGCTTTAGACCAGTTTTGATCGCCATCCAACGGCATAAACTCGATAAACCGCAGTTCGAAACCTTTTTGCAGCGCCCATGCTGTTAATGGAATGATTTGCTGTTCATTTAGACCTTTGATTAACACAGAATTAATTTTGATTTCAAAGCCCGCTTGCTGAGCTGCTTCAATCCCGTCTAATACAGGCTGTAATTGTTTTTGTGTCAGCTGGAAAAATTGCGCTTCATCCAAACTGTCTAAGCTGATATTTATGCCGTCTAGTCCTGCTTGTTTTAGGGCGTGTGCATATTGCTTCAGGTAATGCGCATTGGTGGTCATGGAAATACGTTTAAGGCCTAGCTTTCTCAACTGCTGCAGCTGTTGAATAAAATGCACAACGCCTTGACGCATGAGAGGTTCGCCGCCCGTGATCCGGATCTGATCAATCCCGCGCAGCACCATAAACTCACAAAAATTGTAAAGTGATTCAAAACTAAGAAGATTATGTTTTTTCATCCATTCAGGATGTTCAGGCATACAATAGACACATTTAAAATTACAGCGGTCTGTCACTGAAATGCGCAATTTGCGTTTTTCACGGCCAAACTGATCCTTAAAAATGGTCGCTGGCTGTAATTGTGTCATGCTGTTCATGTTTATCTTCCATGGTGCTGTCATTTGCCCTGTCTTAGCTCAGTACAAATTTTGCGCCCTCTTTTCTTGCAGTAAAAATTGCAATAAGTGTTCCAACTTTGCGCTTTTTTGAATATTTATTTCAGAGGATTTGGTTTGTTTTTTTGACACACAAAATCAATAACTTATAAATAACTAATAGCAATTAAAAATATAAATTGCCGTTAAGCCCATTATCTAAGGTATAAAAGCAGTCTGTTTTATCTCTAGATATCATGCTCAAAAGCTTCATATTGGCTGTAGATTTTCTCTCTGGGTTCAAAAACAGCACATTAGGCTCATTATTTGAAATGAAAGCTCCGCAAAAGGTACAGCTTTTAGAGAAAATTCAGCTGACGGTGCTGCTGCAGCTCATCTAGAGAGTTAATGCTGTGAAAAAAGAGTGCATTATTTTGAAAACGTGCAACTTGCATGTGCATTTTACTAAAACACCCCTTCAAACTGCGCTGTTTTTGATCAAGATGCACCTGCAGCATTGTGAGACTGCTTCGTTTCAGCAAACAAAATGGATACAGCGCTTTGCCATTAATTTCCACTACAGCTACTTCACACAAGGGATCCCGCTGCATGGCCTGATGCAATCTCGAAAGCACTTTCTTCGGGATATAGGTCACATCGCACGGGACAAACAAAACATAATCAGACTCAACATGTGACCACGCGCTTTTCATCCCTATCAATGGCCCTAAAAATCCGGCTTCATCATCTTGATAAAAGCGGATCGAGGGAATGAGCCGTTTATAAATCGAATGGTCACGATGGCTGTTGATCCAGACATTTTCAACCCGTGATTTCAACTGCTGATGGATCTTAATCAGCTGAATTTCATTATCAAATTTTTGCAGCACTTTATTCATTCCGTTCATTCTGCGGGCCTGACCACCCGCCAAAATAACCAAGTCTGTTTCTGGATAGCCTACTGATTTGGTGATTTTCTTCATCATTCTGCGTACTCCGTCTGACAGGCTTTAATCAAACCCCGTATTTCTGCTAAGCACGAACCGCAATTACCGCCGGCTTTTAAACATGCTGTGACTTGTTTTTCATGGCTAATATTCTTTTCTTTAATGGTTTCGATAATGGTATTTTTGCCGACTTTAAAGCAGCTGCACACCAGCGGACCTGCACTGTTGGTCATATTCATTGGCTGACCTGCCAGCAGCGCTTTGCGGTGCATTGCGCTCAGCCGTTCACGCTTAAACATGCCTGCAATCCAATCACGATCAGGCAGCAATGCTCTAGGCGCAATATACAAGCTTGCAATCAGATGACCGTCTTGCAGAACCACAGAATGGCTTAAATGTGCCGTTTGATCCTCTAAATTCAGCCATTCAAATGATTCGTCAGTAAATGGCAGCAAGTTTTTCAGCTGCTGCGCTATAGTGCTGAATTTTTGACGGTTTGCAAGTTCATAGCGAGTAGCTTTTGCTGTGGTGACTTTAGTCCACCAAATCGTATTTTGAATGGTAGATTGCACAATGTGTTCAAAGCCCTGACGCACGTACAGCACGCCTTGCCACTGTGTATAAAACGGCTGTACAAATACAGGTGTATGTTTAAATTCAGGCTCACCAGATAGTGCATCGACCACAGGATTCACCACTTTGCCTATACGCGCATCCGATGCGACTTGGTCATTCCAATGAATTGGCGCAAAGATTTGACCGCGTCGAATTTTACTGCTGACCTGTGCACGTAAAATACATAAGCCCCACTGTGATTTCACCTCAACCAGTTCACCATCTTTAACACCAAATTTCAGTGCATCTTGCGGGTGTATTTCACAAAATGGCTCAGCGATATGCGTACTCAAATTTGCAGATAAACCTGTACGGCTCATGGTGTGCCATTGGTCACGGATACGGCCAGTATTTAAAATCAGCGGATATTCGCTGCAAACCTTATTTAGAGGATCAACAGCGGTTGTCGCGACAAATTTGGCTTTTGCATCGGCATGACTGAATTGGCCTGCTGCAAACAAACGGCTGACTGCATCAGCGCACTGATCTAACCGCCAAACTGGCCATTGCACAGGCTTTAATTCATCATAATCTTGTGCAGATAACTTACTTAAACCCTGCAAGTTAAAGTAGCGGAAAGACTCAGTGGTATCACGTTGATCTAAAGGCGCATTTTGATAAGCAGATAATTTTGCATGTTCAATAAATATGTCATAGCTGCTGCTGTAGTCAAAACCGCTATAACCCATCTTTTTCGCAACTTGTGCAATAGACCACCAGTCTGCTCTGGATTCACCCGGCGCATCTAAAAATGCAGTTTGACGTGAAATACGGCGTTCAGAATTGGTCACGGTTCCGTCTTTTTCACCCCAGCCCAATGCAGGTAAAAGCACATCTGCATATATTGCTGTGTCTGTGTCTTTGCAAATATCCGACACCACTACAAACTCGCATTGCTCTAAGGCACGTTTGACTTGATCTGCATCTGGTAAGCTAACTACAGGATTAGTAGCCATAATCCAGATGACTTTTATTTTGCCGCTTTCAACCGCCTGAAACAGATCAACCGCTTTTAATCCCGCTTTATTGGCAATAAATGGACTTTGCCAAAACGCTTGTACTAATGCCTGATGCGCTGTGTTATCGACATCTAAGTGCGCAGCCAGCATATTGGCTAAGCCGCCAACCTCGCGGCCACCCATTGCATTGGGCTGACCTGTCATAGAAAAAGGCGCTGCACCTAATTTTCCGATTTTGCCAGTCAGCAAATGGCAGTTAATAATACTGTTGGCTTTGTCTACACCGCGCGAAGACTGATTAACCCCCATAGAAAATAGGCTCATGACCTTTTCTGTTTTGGCAAATTTTTCAAAGAAAATATTTAATTTTTCTAATGAAATACCTGTGCGTTCTGCAACAGCTTCAATAGATGCTTCTGATTCACTTTGTTGCAAAGCCTGAGCTAAACCTTGTGTATGACTCGCTATAAATTCAAGATCGCTATAATTATTTTTAACTAAGTACTGAAGTAAGCCGTTAAACAATGCAACGTCTTGGCCAGGTAAAATTGGCAAGTGCAAATCTGCAGCTTCACATGTACTGGTAAAACGCGGATCTATCACGACAACAAATAAATCACGTTCTTCTTTGGCTTTCATTATGCGCTGATACAGCACTGGATGGCACCAAGCAGTATTAGAACCCACCAAAACAACCATGTCAGTGTGTTCAAAGTCTTCATAGCTTGCTGGTACAAGATCTTCACCAAATGCACGCTTATGTGCCGCCACAGCCGATGACATGCAAAGCCGTGAATTGGTGTCAATATTTGCCGTACCTAAATAGCCTTTGACAAATTTGTTAACGGCATAGTAATCCTCCGTCAGCAGTTGGCCCGACACATAAAAAGCGATGCTTTCACGTCCGTAAAGATCTATACATTGCTGAAATTTTTCGGCAATCAGTGCTGTTGCTGTGTTCCAATCTGTAGCCTGACGAGTATGAAATGGTGATGTTTGACGCCCAAGCATCGGCTGTAAAACACGTGTTTCTAATCCCATCGTATCGGCTAAGTTACTGCCTTTAATGCACAGCTTGCCATAGTTTGATGGATGGTTCGCATCGCCAGTCACGCTCACTTTTTGCCCTAAAGCTGTCTGTTCAACTGTTGCGCTCACGCCGCAGCCGACACCGCAATATGGACAAGTGGTTTGCGTTGTTTTAATTTTATTTTCTGTGGAGCTATGCAGTTCCACGATCGGGATGCTATTCACTTCTGCTGGCTCCTTTTCCAAACTTTTTTAAACACTTAACACGCTCGAATCGGTGTCTTTTCATTTACGTTTATATTTAAAGGTCAACATTCGGTTCGACCTACTTTTCTTTCGGGAAAAGTAGGCAAAACCATTGTCATCCGCTGAACTCGTCCACTACCGGCTTCTAACAGATGTATTGCAAATACATGACTATTCATCTGCAATCCTGCCTTAAACAACAGCGGATGACGTTATCGCGTATCCAATGACGATTTAAATCTTGTATCTTTTTTTATCAGGGCGATTCCGTTACCCTGCTTTCTTTAATGCAAAATCCTTACCAAACAGCAATTTGTTTCGGATACTTGAAATTGGAGTTTGATCTGAAATCAATTCTGCATACCACGCACCGTCTTCTGTATCACCAAACAGCACAGCGCCAATCACTCTATCTTTTTGAATAATAATGCGTTTATAAATTTGACGCTTTTCATCATTCAAAATGATGTCTTCAAAATCATCCTGCGGTTCAAAGTTTCCTGCTGAAAATACGTCACAGCCGCTGACTTTTAACTGCGTCGGAACCGTAGGCGCTTTGAAGGTTAAGCTGCCATGTTCAGCCAAATGTGATGCACAAATGAAAGCCTGTCCCCAAAGCGGTTCAACCAGACCAAAGGTTTGACTGCGGTGTTCAATACATTCCCCAACGGCATATATACTTGGGTCAAAGGTTTGCATGGTGTCATTCACCATCACACCGCGTCCGCATCGAAGCCCTGCACTTTGTGCCAATGCAATATTTGGACGAATACCAACTGCAAACACGACAAGATCTGCAGCTAATACCGTGCCATCCTGCAAACGTAATTGCGTCACATGACTATCTTGCCCAATTAACTCTTGGGTATTCGCTGCAGTCAAAATCCGAATGCCTTTTTGCTCAATCGCTGATTTCAGCATCAGGCTGGCTTTTTCATCCAGCTGACGGTCCATAATACGATCCATCAAATGCAATACCGTAACATTCATGCCACGCTGTTTCAGACCATAAGCTGCTTCTAGCCCTAATAAACCGCCGCCAATCACCACTGCATTTTTCTTCGTTTTGCAGTAGTCCAGCATTTTGTTGACATCATAAATATCACGGAAGCTTAAAACGCCTTTGAAGTCAGTTCCCGGTATTGGTGGAATAAACGGCTTAGAACCTGTTGCTAAAATCAGACGGTCATAATCGATGACCAAGCCTTTTTCTGTGTATACCTGCTTGCGCGGACGGTCTATGCGTACCGCCGCATCACCTGCTACAAAACGGATATTTTTGTCTTTATACCAAGCATGTGAATGCAGCATGATATCTTCAATGGTTTTATCACCTGAAAGCACAGGTGAAAGCATAATTCGGTTGTAATTACCCCAAGGTTCTTCACCAATGACCGTAATTTCATAACGCTCTGGCGCCATATCCAGCAGATCTTCTAAGCAACGCATACCTGCTAAGCCATTGCCGACCAAAACAAGTTTCATCAACTCAGACGATGGCGCGTTATTGGTAATATAGGTTTTTTGAGCAGTTGGACTAATCAGCACACGGCCATTTTCAATTTTGCTTGGAAAAACCAAGAGTTTTTGGTCTTTATCTTCTAAGCAGCGTCCAGTAGCAAGGCTGAAATGCTGTTTATAAATGGGTGATGCCACAACACGCTCACCCTGCAAGTCACCAATAATACCGCGGGACATAACATAGGCTTGACTAAACGGATCTTGATTGCTCAGTGCATAAACCCGCTTTTCTTCACCGACACGGAATATCGCAATTTGCTGATTTTCAATCAGTGCGCCCACACCTGTATTTGGCGTAATATCTTCTAATGCACAAACATCAAACCAGTCTAAATCATTCATTTCTTTTAAAATTGTCATATTTTTGATCCTTTTTAAACTTCTTTTAGTTCACCATCTTTCGTTTCCGCTTTAGCGAGAAAGCGAATGAGGATGTAAACCAAATAAAAGAAGTTTTAAATTCGTTATTCTCTTAAGCTTCAACCACTGGAATGCGTGACGAATCGCGTTCAGCTTCTGTTTTCGGTCTGATTTGACCGCGAACAGATGCAAACTGAATATGCGGATCATTTTGCTGTTCTGCTTTTGCATTCACGAAAGTCACAAAGCGTTTACGTACTTCAGGATCTTCTACAGCGGTACGCCATTCATCTTGATATGTACCCACAACATGGCTCATACGGCGTTCAAGTTCAGCCGCTACGCCAAGCGAATCATTCACAACGACATCTTTCAGGTAATCTAAACCACCTTCCATGTTGTCGCGCCATACAGAAGTACGCTGCAAACGGTCTGCTGTTTGAATGTAGAACATAAAGAAACGGTCAATGTATTTGATCAATGTTTGCGTATCTAAGTCTGATGCCAAAAGCTCTGCGTGACGCGGCTTCATACCGCCGTTACCGCATACATAAAGGTTCCAGCCTTTTTCTGTCGCAATCACGCCTACATCTTTACTTTGCGCCTCAGCACATTCACGGGTACAGCCCGACACAGCCATTTTCAGTTTGTGCGGTGAGCGAAGGCCTTTGTAGCGGTTCTCTAAAAAAATCGCCAAGCCGACTGAATCGTCCACGCCATAACGGCACCAAGTACTGCCGACACAAGATTTCACCGTACGCAGTGATTTGCCGTAGGCATGGCCAGACTCAAAACCAGCAGCAATCAATTTTTCCCAGATTTCAGGCAGTTGATGCACTTGTGCACCAAACATATCAACACGCTGACCGCCTGTAAGTTTGGTATATAGACCATATTCTTTAGCAATTTGACCCACGGCAATTAATCCGTCCGGAGTAACTTCACCGCCAGCCATACGCGGTACTACTGAATATGAACCATCTTTTTGGATATTGCCGAGGTAGTAGTCATTACTGTCTTGCAGGCCCGCATGGCTTGGTTTAAGTACAAAGTCATTCCAGCATGACGCTAGGATATTGGCTGCCGTCGGTTTACAGATGTCACAGCCTAAACCATGGCCATGCTGTTGAATCAGATCATCAAAGGTTTTGATTTCGTTCACACGTACCAAGTGATAGAGCTCTTGGCGTGAATATGCAAAGTGTTCACATAAATGGTTATTTACAGTTACACCTTGACGCTGAAGCTCCGATTTGAGGACTTGAGTGACTAATGGTGCACAGCCGCCGCAAGCTGTTGCAGCTTTGGTGCATTTTTTCAATGCGCCTAAAGAAGTCGATCCGTCTGCAATGGCTGAGCAAATGTCTGCTTTAGAGACGTTGTTACATGAACAAATCGTTGCGCTGTCTGGCAGCAGATCGACACCGCTGCCGCCCGATTTACCTGCAGATTGTGCATAGCCCGGCATGATGAGGCTTTCTGGGCTTTCTGGAACTTCTAAGCCATTCAGCATCATCTGCAGCAGGTCATTGTATTCTTTAGCACAGCCCACCAATACCGCGCCAAGCAGCTTCGTTTTCTCTGCATTCACGACTATTTTTTTATAAACCTGAGCTGCTTCATCTGCATAGAAATAGCTTAAGGAATTTGGCGTCATTGCATGCGCATCACCTACAGATGCAACATCAACCCCCATCAGTTTCAACTTGGTGCTCATATCTGCACCAGCGAAAAGCGTGCAGTTTTGTTCCATTACATGCTTTGCTGCAATACGCGCCATGTCATAGCCCGGCGCAACCAGGCCATAAATTTTATTTTGCCAAAGCGCACATTCACCAATGGCATAAATGTCAGGGTTTGAAGTTTGGCAATAGTCATTAATCGCAATTCCGCCACGCTCACCAATGGCTAGACCGCTTTGGCGCGCTAATTCATCGCGCGGGCGGATACCTGCAGAGAATAAGATGATATCGGTTTCCAGTTCAGAACCATCACCAAACTTCATCACGTGCTTCGCATTTGCACCATCTTCGATGCAAGATGTCGCTTTTTGCGTATGGACTTTAACACCTAGATTTTCAATTTTAGAGCGTAAAACTTTACCGCCTAGATCATCAATCTGAACTGCCATTAAGCGTGGTGCAAATTCAACAACATGGGTTTCTAAGTTTAAATCACGCAGCGCTTTTGCTGCTTCCAGACCCAATAAACCGCCGCCGATCACCACACCTGTTTTAGCATTCAAGCTTGCGGCACGGATGGCATCCAAGTCTTCAATGGTACGGTACACAAAGCAGTTTTCACGCTCATTGCCTGGAATTGGCGGCACAAATGCATATGAACCTGTTGCGAGCACCAGCTTGTCAAAAGAAAGAATATCACCGTGATTGGTCGTGACCGTTTTATTACGCTGATCAATTTCAACCGCTTTGGTGCTCAGGCGTAAATCTATACCGTATGCATCAGCAAAGTCGCTGCGGCACAGGGTTAAATCTTTAGCCGATTTACCGCTGAAATATTCAGTTAAATGCACACGGTCATAGGCTAAACGCGGCTCTTCAGCCAAAATGGTTAATTCAACATCATCACCTGCGTGTTCCAGTACAGATTCGATAAATTTATGGCCAACCATGCCATGTCCAATCATGATGATTTTCATATTCTTTCTCCGCAAGATTTTTTTATTTGCCCCTAAATCGCGATGTTTAGAGGCAACTTTTCAGTATTAGTTTTGAGCTTCAGCTAAATTTCGTTCATTTACAGCTTGTTCAAATAGGCGCTGTTCTTTTTCTTTATGCTCTACAGAGAAGCGGATCATCAGTACACAGCTTGCAGCGATAACCACTAGACCGCCCAACACCATAAGCGTGGTTTGAATATCCAGCATGCCTTTAAGCAAGAAGCCTGCAGCCACTGCACCTACGTTACCGCCTGCACCGATAATGCCTGCCACGCCGCCTAAAGCATCACGGTCAATGAATGGCACCAAGGCATAGGTTGCGCCGCACGCCATGTGAGTGAAGAGTGCAAAGACTGTCATTGCAAGAATGGCGAAGATTGGCGTGCTCATTTGCGAGAACAGAATTAAAAACAGCCCTTCGAGCAGAATCATGGCGAATAACACTTTGGTACGGCCATCTAAGCCTTTTTTAGTCGCGACTTTGTCCGAAACAATGCCGCCTAGCGCGCGGGCAAACAGTGCAAGCAAACCAAAAATACCTGCTGCCATACCTGCTTCTTTTAATCCAAAGCTGAAGTGGTCGACGTAGTACATTGCTACAATGTTGTGAATAAAGATTTCAATACCGAAGCAAGCTGCGTAAGCGCCAAATAGAATCCATACACGGTAATTGCGTGCTGCATGCATTAGAATTGCCAAGCCGCCCTTTTTGTCACTGCCAACACTGATGCCTTGTTCGCGAAGTTCTTTAAAGTTGCCTTGCGGACAGTCTTGTGTGAACTTCCAGTAAAGCGCACCAACAATCAGCATCATCACACCGGGTACAATCAGCGCAATACGCCAGCCCATCGCTTGCTCTACACCAAACATAACGAGTGCGCCAAGCAGTAAAGGCATAAGGGCTTGAGTTGCACCGCCGCCTGCATTGCCCCAGCCTGCTGTTGCAGCATTGGCTGTACCCACCACATTAGGCGCAAACATAATGCTTGTATGGTATTGCGTGATGACGAAGCTTGCGCCAATCGCGCCGATCAGCAAGCGGAAGAAAAGAAAGGATTCATAGCTGCTCGCAGATGCAACCCCAAAGACTGGAATACTGCCGATGATTAATAAAGCTGTATAGGTTTTACGCGGGCCATATTTATCACATAAAGGGCCGACAATCAGGCGGACTAAAATCGTGATCGCAACAGCGGCAATATTAATATTGGCAATTTGATCTTTCGTGAGGTGAAATTCGCCAGCAATCACTGGCATCAACGGTGCACAGGCAAACCATGCAAAGAAGCAAACAAAGAATGCGAGCCAACTCATGTGGAAGGCCCGCATTGCTGCTGAAGAAAAATTAAATAGACTTATTTTTGTGGCTTTTTTGGCATTTAAATTTGAAGACATAACCTTCTCCTGACTGAACTGAACGCATGAATTACTCGGTTATGTCGCTAACACATAACAGAGTCGATCAGAACGGACGTCGTTGGCCGTCTAACAAATTTTTAGAGTCTTCTTTGACTCAATAAGTATTAAGCACGATACGTGCCAAGTTTTTATTTCAATCGTAAATTTCATCTCTATATTTAAGCATTGAGCGCCGATCTATCCGAAAATAAGCGAATTAAGGTAAATAGATAGTCAATATGCCTATAGAGATGCGGCTGAATGTTCAAACGTGGTTCAGCCCTGCACAAGATCAGTGCACGGAAATGGTTCAATTTTAAAATGTGCATATAACCAAGCTAAAATTTAGAAGCAGATTTATATTTTGTATTGTCTTAAAATTTGGCATTTAAATTGCTTAGAAAACTCAATACGTATTTGTTTGGCTCTGTCTGAGTGTTTGCATGCCAAAACTAAAAATAGCCCTAATTGATGATGATCAAGAACGCGCTGAATTTATTCAAGCCTCATTAATTCAACATGACTTTGATGTGGTCGCTAGTTTCATGATTGATCATTTAAATATGTCATATCTGCAAAATATTCAGGCAGATGTGATTTTATTGGATATGGATCATCCACATCGCGATGTCATTGAAAGCTGTGTCAGCCAATTTGACTTACCGACTGTTCTGTTCACTAAAAATTCGAGTCTTGAAATCATCCGAAGCGCGATTGATGCGGGTGTCACGGCATATATTGTCGATGGTATTGACCCTGCACGTTTGAATAGCATTTTAGAAATTTCGATTGAACAATATAAAAAGCATAAAAAACTGCTGAATGATTTGGCTGAAACCAAGTGCAAACTGGCCGATCGAAAAGATATTGAAAAAGCCAAAGTGCTTTTAATACAAATGCATGGTTTAACCGAAGATCAAGCATTTAATTTGCTGAGAAAAAATGCCATGAGTCACCGTATGACGATGAGTGAAATGGCGCGCCGACTGCTTGATGCGCAAGCGCTGTTACAGTCTCAATTTAAGGAATAAACCATGCAAAAGCTTGAAAAAACTGATATTCAATTGGGCTATATTCCTTTACTTGACTGTGTTGCTTTGCTCTGGGCAGAACATCAAGGTTATTTTGCGGAACAAGGGTTGAACGTCATGCTGACTCAAGAACCATCTTGGGCAAGTTTACGCGACCGTCTAGCTTTTGGTTTTTTAGATGTAGCACACTGTTTATCGGCCATGCTGCCTGCGTCTGTGACGGGCAAAGACCATCTCGGCATTCCCTTACAAACCTCTCTTACACTCAGTACTAACTGCGCTTATATTAGTTTGAGTCAAAAGCTGTGCTATGAATTAAATATCCATGCTTTAGATCTACCAATTAATTCAGCAGAGAAAATCGTATCTGCGATAAAACAGAATCAAACGATTCAGTTGGCGCATGTTTTTCAGCATTCGATTCATCATTATATTCTAAGAGAATGGCTGGCACTTGCAGACACAGAAATTGCTCAAACGCAAACGTTTTCAACTTTACCACCGCCTTATATGGTCGAAGCAATATCAACGCAACGAATTGATGTATTTTGTGTCGGAGAGCCGTGGAATACGCAAGCTGAAATACAAGGCTATAGTCGTATTATCGTCAATAGCCAAGATATTATTGATCATATTCCAGATAAAGTTTTGGCTTTTACCCATGATTGGGCAGAAAAACATCCTAATACCTTAAACGCAATCAATCTTGCCATCCAAAAAGCCCAAAACGATCTGCTTCAACAAACGCATTTTTCTGAAATATTTTCTTTGTTAAAGCAATATCACATCATCCGTTTTGATTGTTCTGAGCAGATTCACGTCGAGGCTTTTCATCGGATCAAAAGCATCATTCAAAATTTTGGCAAGACCCAAGCGCCACAAACTTCAGACTTTGAATGGATGATTCAAAAAATGCAGCAATACGATCAATTAAATATTGAAGATGAAAAGGTTTTTGAAATAGCACAATCTTGTATTTATCAGGATGCTTTGGGCTAAATTTGTTGATGTTCCATAAGACTCTATCATTGAACAGCGGATCTTATGCAGCATTGATCATGAAACCTTAATTTAGTTATGCATCTGCATCGATGGCGCGTAAGTCGATATTTTCTTCAACGAAGACTTCACGAATGCAATCCAGTATCTTTGGAATGTAATTACTATGATCCATATTGCGTACCGACAAAGAGATTGGACTATAGGCTTCCAAATCTAAGATTGGGATGTACATCAAATTTTTCATGCCAATATCACTGGCACTTTCAGGAATCAAGGAAATGCCCTCTCCCGACGCCACTAAGCCCAAAGCCATATGAATTTCACGCACTTCGGTTAAATGTTTAGGTACAAGTCCTAATTCGGTAAATATCGATTGAATGAGCGTGGAAAAATTCGGTTTCGGTGTCGTTGGATAGGCAAAAATGGGTTCATCTAAAATTTGAGAAAGATAAATGCCTTTGTCTTTAAATTCAGCCAAATGATGATTTTTATGAATAGCTAAACGTAGCGCTTCTTTTCTTAATAAAATACGTTTAATGGACGGATCAGTTAATCGAAGTCGTCCAAAACCAATATCAATTCGACCGGTTTTTAAGGCTTCAATCTGGTCGCGTGTGCCACATTCTATGAGTTCAACATGAATATCTGGGTTACGTTGTCGAAATAAATAAATAATTTGCGGCAATAATGCGTATAAAAGCGAACTGACATAACCAATGCGGACAGTTTTATCGACGGCATTAATTCGCTGTGCCATGGTTGTGGCCTGAGCGGTATGCGTCAATATCTGTACAGCATGCTCATAAAAGAACATACCAGCTTCTGTGGTTTTCACGGGTCTAGAACCACGCTCAAACAAGGTAATGCCCAGTTCTTCTTCAAGCTTTTGAATTTGGCGGCTCAAAGGCGGCTGAGCAATACATAATTTTTCTGCTGCCTTGGTAATACTTTGCTCTTCAACCACGGTGACAAAGTAACGTAAGTGCCTTAATTCCATTTATATACCTTTTAAGTATCTAAAAATACCAAAATCGCTCTAGTTAAAGATATTACATTAAATTAGGGTATATAAATAGTTGGATAGATAAGAAATACGCAAGATGTATAAGTCGATTGAAACCCTGCTCGTGGAAATCCCAACAATCCGTCCGCACAAGATGGCTGTTGCAACCATGCAAACGCAAACCCTTGTTTTGATTAAAATCACCACCGAAGATGGTTATATCGGTTGGGGTGAAGCGACGACGATTGGTGGTCTAGGCTATGGTGAAGAAAGCCCTGAAAGCATTCGTACCAATATTGAAACTTATTTTAGTCCTTTACTGAAAACTCTCACTGGTTTGAATGTTGCTCAAACCATGCAAGCTATTAAACGTAGTATTAACGGCAATCGCTTTGCTAAATGTGCCATTCAAACGGCGCTACTCGATATTTTGGCGCAGCGTTTAAATCTGCCCTTAAGTGAAGTATTGGGCGGCCGTTTACGTGACAGCTTGCCTGTTCTTTGGGTACTTGCATCTGGCAATACGGAAAAAGACATTGCCGAAGCACAAAAGATGATTGCGGCAAAACGACACAATATTTTCAAACTCAAAATAGGTTCACGCCCCGTTGAAGCTGATGTTGAGCATGTTTTAGCCATTAAAAAAGCGTTAGGTTCGGACATTTCTATCCGTGTGGATGTTAACCGTGCATGGTCTGAATTAGATGCCATTAAAGGCATTCAATTATTACAAGATGGTGGTGTTGACCTGATTGAGCAGCCTTGTGCAATTGATAACATTGACGCAATGCGCCGTTTAACTCGTCGTTTTGATATTGCCATTATGGCAGATGAATCATTGATGGGTCCGCAAACGGCATATCAACTTGCGCGGCACAATTCTGCCTCTGTTTTTGCAGTTAAAGTTGCACAGTCTGGCGGTTTAATCGAAGGCTGTGAGGTTTCAAAAATCGCCAAACTTGCGGGTATCGATTTATATGGTGGAACCATGCTTGAAGGCCCTGTGGGCACTATTGCATCGGCACATGCATTTTCTACATTTGACAATTTAGCTTATGGCACAGAGCTTTTTGGTCCATTGCTGTTAACTGAAGAAATTTTAAAAAACCCACTTCAATATCAAGATTTCGAACTCAAGATTCCGACCACAGCAGGTTTAGGGATTGAAATTGATGAAAACAAAATTGATGACTTACGTCGTAAATAATATTTAGCTAGGAGTGAGAAATGCTTTTCCAAGTACGCATGGATGTCAATATTCCATTAGATATGCCAGTCGAAAAAGCCAATGAAATTAAAGCTGTAGAAAAAGCTTATTCACAAGATCTACAACGTCAAGGCAAATGGCGTCATATCTGGCGCATCACTGGTCAATATTCAAATATCAGTATTTTTGATGTTGAAAGCAATGAAGAGTTACACAACATTTTACAAGGATTGCCCCTTTACCCGTATATGAATATTGAAGTTATGGCTTTAAATCGTCATCCCTCTTCTGTTCGTAGTGATGATAGCTGATGCGATTGGATTCCAATTGTGTAGCACATGATTTGAGTCCATTGATCTGCATTTTTAAGTTTGTAAATATTTGAAATAAAAGATTATCTGCCTTACATGACTGAAGTGGTTAGTCAGGTAAATAGTTTTATCGTTCTTGATGAAGGATCGTAGCATGATTGATAAAAGTACCGCTTCCTTAACAGAAGCACTTTCTCAAATTAAGGATGGATCAACCATTATGATCGGCGGCTTCGGTACGGCTGGTCAGCCTGCTGAACTGATTGATGGATTGATAGAACTTGGCATCAAAGATCTCATCATCGTCAACAACAATGCAGGGAATGGTGACTATGGATTGGCTAAATTACTCAAAGCCGGTGCTGTTCGTAAGATGATTTGTTCTTTCCCTCGCCAATCCGACTCTTGGGTGTTCGATGAGCTATACCGTGCAGGAAAAATAGAACTTGAGCTTGTACCACAAGGTAATTTGGCTTGCCGTATCCAGGCGGCAGGCATGGGTTTGGGTCCAATTTATACACCAACAGGTTTTGGTACGTTGTTGGCAGAAGGCAAACCTACACTCAATTATGAAGGCAAAGATTTTGTCCTCGAAAATCCAATTAAAGCCGATTTTGCTTTAATCAAAGCGCATCAGGGCGACCACTGGGGGAACTTGGTTTACAACAAATCAGCGCGTAACTTTGGCCCCATTATGGCCATGGCGGCAGATGTGACAATTGCTCAAGTTTCTGAAGTTGTTGAACTTGGTGCATTGGACCCAGAGCACATTATTACCCCTGGCATTTTTGTACAACATGTTGTGGCTGTTCAACCTGCACAGCTTGAGCAATCTGCATAAATCACGTGAGGAAAGAACCATGAGCTATACCAAATTAACCCGTGATCAAATTGCAGAACGTGTTGCACAAGATATTCCAGATGGCGCTTATGTCAATTTAGGCATTGGCTTGCCCACTAAAATTTCAAATTATTTACCAACAGACAAAGATGTTTTTCTACATTCAGAAAATGGCCTTTTGGCTTTTGGTCCTCCTCCGGCTAAAGGCGAAGAAGACCCTGAATTAATTAATGCAGGAAAAGAGTTTGTCACTATGCAAACGGGTGGCTGCTTTTTTCATCACGGTGAATCTTTTGCCATGATGCGTGGCGGTCATTTAGATATTGCAGTATTAGGCGCTTTTCAGGTTGCCCAAAATGGTGACTTAGCAAATTGGCATACTGGTGCGCCAGATGCAATTCCTGCTGTAGGTGGTGCAATGGATTTGGCTGTTGGGGCGAAAAAAGTCTTTATTACTACAGACCATGTGACCAAAAAAGGTGAACCGAAAATTGTAGCTGAATTGTCATACCCTGCGACAGGCCTGCAATGTGTCGATCGTATTTACACAGATTTGTGCGTGATTGATGTAACAGTTGAAGGCATGAAAGTGATTGAAAAAGTTGAGGGTCTGAGCTTTGACGAATTACAGTCAATGACTGGTGCAAAGCTGATAGATACGACAGCATAAAGCAAAAAGTCCCTCCTTGATTAAAGGAGGGATTTAGGGAGGATTAATATTCAAAAATTAACTTCCTGTAAATCCCTCCCAACCTCCCGTTAAAAGGGAGGAGCTGAGTTTTTAGGATTTATAAAATGAAAAATGCCTATATTATTGATGCAATCCGTACCCCTTTCGGTCGCTATGCGGGCGGTTTAGCAGCAGTACGTACCGATGACCTAGGTGCCTTACCTATCAAGGCACTGATGCAGCGAAATCCAAGTATTGCTTGGGAGTCTGTTGATGACGTGATTTACGGCTGTGCGAACCAAGCCGGTGAAGATAACCGTAATGTTGCACGAATGTCGTCGCTACTCGCAGGTGTACCTTTTCAAGTTCCTGCTACAACTGTGAACCGACTTTGTGGTTCATCACTTGATGCAATTGCGATGGCAGCCCGTGCAATTAAAGCAAATGAAGCAGACTTAATTATTGCTGGCGGTGTTGAAAGTATGTCCCGTGCGCCCTTTGTTATGGGTAAATCGGAAAGTGCTTATGGACGCAGCCAAAGGATAGAAGACACCACCATGGGCTGGCGTTTTATCAATCCAATACTCAAACAAATGTATGGCGTGGAAACCATGCCTCAAACCGCTGAAAATGTGGCAGAACAATTCAATATTAACCGTGCTGATCAAGATGCTTTTGCCTTAGAAAGTCAGCGCCGTACAGCTGCTGCACAAGCCAATGGTTTTTTTGAGAAAGAAATCATCCCTGTAATCATTCCACAGCGTAAAGGCGACCCACTGATAGTCGATACAGATGAGCATCCACGTGCATCAACGACAGCAGAAGGTTTAGCAAAACTCAAACCTGTGGTGAAAGCAGATGGTACGGTAACTGCGGGCAATGCTTCAGGAATCAATGATGGTGCGGCTGCACTACTGATTGCTTCAGATGATGCTGTTAACAAATTTAAGTTAAAGCCACGAGCCAAAATTATTGCAGCAACGGTGGTGGGTGTTGAACCCAAAATCATGGGTTTTGGTCCTGCGCCTGCCATCAAAAAGCTGTTAGCTCAAACAGGTCTAAGCCTTAAACAAATGGATGTGATCGAGCTGAATGAAGCTTTTGCGGCTCAAGCCTTAGCGGTTACCCGTGAACTAGGTTTGGAAGATGGTGCTAAACATGTCAATCCAAACGGTGGCGCTATTGCTTTGGGGCATCCTTTAGGTGCATCTGGAGCCCGTTTAGTGACGACTGCGTTAAATCAACTTGAGGCAATTTCAGGTCAATATGCCCTCTGTTCGATGTGCATTGGTGTCGGTCAAGGCATCGCTTTGATTATTGAACGTGTTTAATCCTCAATAAAAGTCCTCCTTCTCATAGGGGGATTTAGGAGATTTATAAAATTAAGGATTCAAAATATGCCTACATTCATATCCAATGATGCAACGATTAATTACGCAACTTTTGGTGATACCAACAAACCTGCGATTGTCTTTTCTAATTCTTTAGGCACAAAGTTCAGCATGTGGAAGCCTCAGATAGAGGCGCTGCAGCAGGATTATTTTGTCATTTGTTATGATACACGTGGTCATGGTGCATCTTCTGCCCCTCAAGGGCCTTATAGCCTTGATCAATTGGGTACAGATGTCATCCATTTATTGGATCATTTAAATAATCAACAGGCCACATTTTGTGGAATATCGATGGGTGGTTTAACAGGTCAATGGCTTGCAATACATCATCCTGAACGCTTTAACCATGTCATTGTATGCAATACCGCTGCAAAAATTGGGCAAGAATCAGCTTGGAATGAACGTGCACAGTTAGTCCGTCAACAAGGTCTGAAACCAATTGCAGAAACGGCAGCATCACGATGGTTTACAGAACCCTTTATCCAAAGTAACACGGCAACTGTACAATCTTTGAGTAACGACCTCGGAGCTGGCAGCCCAGAAGGTTATGCAAGTTGTTGTGAAGCTTTGGCTAAAGCGGATTTACGCAATGAAATCTCGTCTATTCACGTACCTGTATTAATTATTGCAGGTCAACAAGACCCTGTAACTACAGTTGCAGATGGTCAATTCATGCAAGAACGCATTGCAAATAGCCAATTATTTGAAATTAATGCATCGCATATTTCAAACATCGAACAGCCAGATGCATTTAATCAGGCTTTGCAGAATTTTATACAGCAATAATAAGCAGCTGAACAAATTCAATGTAATGTTATTAAAATAGAGCCTTGCCATTGTGCAGGGCTTTATTTCGTTTGAAGGCTTATACTCTCATCAATGGAGGTGGTATCGATGATCTTGCTGTGCAATTAGTAGACTTGAAAAATAGGCATATAAATGCTTATTGCGTGCAGCATTGCGGAAATTGGTTTGTGTATAATCCAGAATTTGAATGTTATAGCTTAAAGAAAAAATATCAAGGCGCAAAAGTATGGACATCTCTTTCATACGAAAAAATAAAGACCGTATTGCAGGCCCAAGCTTTAATGAATAATTATACTTTATCTAGAAAATTAACATTAAAAGCACTCCGTAAATGAATATTGATATTGAAAAAGACCGAAGTATTGGAGTCCTTCGGTCTAAACTTTTAACTCCACTCATTCCACATAGGCGTTTAAGCCCATATATTGAAGAATAGTTTGAAGAATAATCCCATGAAATTTTAAGCTGCAGGATGATTGAGTTGATCAATGATGCCTTGTGCAGCCAATTCATTTAATTCAGCTTCAGTTTTAAATTGGGACAAAATTTCGATTGTGTGCTGCCCTAACTGCGGTGGTGCATGACGGTATTCTACAGGCGTATCAGATAATTTCATCGGTGATCCAATCACTTTAAAATCATGATTTAAAGCATGTGGAATATTCACCACCATTTGACGATGTTGAATTTGCGGTTCATTTAATGCATCTTCTACAGAGTTGATTACACCCACTGGCACTTTTACCGCATGAATCGCATCAACCCAAACTTGAGCATCTTGAGTGAGAAAATAAGCACTCAATAATGGAATTAATTCTTCACGGTGCTTCACTCGATCTTGATTACGTAAATAGTTTGGTTGATCTAGCAGTTCTGTATAGCCAATCGCAATACACAAATCTTTAAATTGTTTGTCATTACCACAGGCAATAATAAATTCTTTATCTTTAGCTTTAAAGGTTTGATACGGTACAATATTCGGGTGATTATTTCCCATGCGCTTGGGTGCTTTGCCCGAGGTCAAATAGTTCATACCTTGATTGGCCAAAGCCGCTACCTGTACATCGAGTAATGACATATCAATATATTGACCGCGTCCAGTATGTTGCCGCGCCAACAATGCCGCCTGAATAGCAATGGTTGAGTACAGTCCGGTCTGAATATCGACCACAGCGACCCCCACCTTTTGTGCTCCGCCACCCATCACATCATCAGCTTCACCAGTAATACTCATCAGACCTGACATGCCTTGAATAATAAAGTCATAGCCTGGTTCTTCCGCGCGTGGCCCATCCTGACCAAAACCTGTAATTGAGCAATATACGATATTTGGATTTAGCGCACTGAGCGATGCATAATCCAAACCATATTTGGCAAGTGAGCCTGCTTTGTAGTTTTCAATCACGACATCTGCCGTTTTAGCAATTTCACGGACTAGGGCTTGCCCTTCTTCACTAGCAATATCAATGGCTACAGAATATTTATTGCGGTTCGCACATTGGTAATAGCCTGATTCTTTCGTCGCTTGACCTTGCTGATTTGGCATCCAAGGTGGTCCCCACATACGGGTATCATCCCCGACTTTAGGACGCTCAATTTTGATTACCTCTGCACCTAAATCAGCCAATATTTGACCGCACCAAGGACCTGCCAAAACACGGCTTAAGTCCAATACGCGAATTCCTTTTAATGCACCCATAGTTCACTCCAGATGTGCCATAGTATTGAGCTATGGCACAGATATTTTTAATTATTTTACTGTTGCAGTTTTTGCAGACGCTTTTTGCTCTGCATCAGCAACATGTGTATCTAAACTTGCCAGTTTTTCTTTTTCCGCATCTGAAGAAAGTGATGCTTGCTGTGGGTCATATTGGCGTTCACGGATGAACAAGCCTGGAATAACACCTGCAATAAAGTAAGCAGCACCCATTACAATAAAGGCCATGGTGAATGATCCGCCAGCGGCAATCATACCAATGGTTGCTGGTGCTATGGCTGCGCCTAAACGTCCCATATTGTAAGCACCGCCAATAGCCGTACCGCGTACATCCGTCGAGAAGCTTTCTGCCATATAAGTTGCATTTACACCGTATGGAATACCGTATAGGAAACCGAAAGTTACGAGTAAATAGGCGATGTTGGTTGGTGTGTTATAGAAAATGATGATCGGTAAGAATGCTGCCGTAGCTACCGTACCAAACACAAAGGTAATACGACGTCCGAACTTGTCAGCGGCATAGCCTGCTAAAATTTTACCCAAAATCATGGCGGTATATGCACCTACCATATAGCCAGTCATGGCTTTAAAGTTCATGCTGAGTTCAGTTTCTAAATACGTTGGCATCCAATTGTTGACACCGTAATAACCGAATTGTAGAAATGCAGCGGTCGACATCCAAAGGAAAAACATTTTGCGATGATTGGTATGTCCAAAAATACGTTTATAAATGCTTTCAGAAGGTGCGTTTTGCTTGGCTGCAGCTTGCTGCTGTACAGGTTCAAGCTTTAATTCACGGCGTTTTATCTGCTCAATTTTTGCTTCCTGCCAAGATTTTGGCTCAGGAACAAAACGCATAAAGATCAGGGCAAATGCAGCAGGAATAATGGTGACATAAAATAGCATCCGCCAGCCGTGATCTGGAATAATGGCACCCGCCATCAGCGTTGCAACGATATAACCCACGGTTTGACCGGTTTGCAAAGTCCCAAGTACCGTTGTGCGATATTTGGTTGGCACATATTCTGCCATCAGCGTATTACACGCCATGTAAAGAGAACCCAGTCCAAAAGCGCCAATAAAACGTAAAATTAAAAATTGTTCATAGCCTTGGGTAAAGCCTAAGATACAGGTCATGATCGAGAAAAATACGACCGACCAAGCAATGGTTTTCACACGGCCGAATTTATCGCACGCCCATCCACCCGAAATACCACCCAGCGCCATCCCTGCTAAAGAAGAGCTACCAAGCATACCTGCTTGAAATGTACTTAAACCAAATTCAGCCTTTAAACTGGTGAGACTGAATGACAGCAACATGATGTCTACACCATCAATCACCAAAGAAATAAAGGCAAAAATAAAAGCCATTTTCCAAGTGTTGCTTGTAATACGATGCATCGTGCCCACGTTAGAAGGCAATTTGAGCGTTCCTGCTCCGTTTTGCATTTCGTTATTCATTTCCTTGTTCCTCATTTTCCCAAATGAGTCATCGGCATTCCTATGTCTGCACATTTGCCTTTTTTATTCTTTTTATTTCATCACTGCTCAGGCTATTGCACAGAGTTACAAGAGTGTTTCACGATGAATCCTTTATTGATTAAGTTTATTTTTGCATAAAAAGTCTCTAAGGCACTCTATTCAGAGCGCCCTATTGATATTGAATTCAATTAGTTACCAAAAGCCGCGATGCCTGTTTGCGCACGACCTAAGATCAGTGCATGTACATCATGCGTTCCTTCATACGTGTTGACGACTTCGAGATTGACTAGATGGCGGGCAACACCAAACTCATCAGAAATGCCGTTACCACCCATCATGTCACGCGCAACACGGGCAATATCTAAAGCCTTGCCACAGTTGTTACGTTTAATGAGTGATGTGCCTTCTACAGCAGCAATGCCTTCATCTTTCATACGTCCAAATCGAAGCGCAGCTTGTAAACCCAAGGCAATCTCAGTTTGCATATCTGCAAGTTTCTTTTGAATCAGCTGATTCGCAGCCAATGGTCGACCAAACTGTTTACGGTCCATGGTGTATTGGTGTGCTGTATGCCAACAGAACTCAGCTGCGCCCATTGCGCCCCAAGCGATACCATAACGAGCACTATTTAGACAGGTAAATGGACCTTTTAAACCACGTACTTCTGGAAAAGCGTTCTCTTCAGGGACAAAAACATTGTCCATGACAATTTCACCGGTAATCGATGCACGTAAGCCAACTTTACCGTGAATCGCTGGTGCTGATAGCCCTTCCCAGCCTTTTTCCAAAATAAAACCACGAATGTCACCTACATTGCCTTCATGCGATACTTCTTTCGCCCAAACAACAAACACTTCGGCAATTGGGCTGTTGGTAATCCACATTTTTGCACCCGTGAGACGATAGCCACCTTCGACCTTTTTTGCACGAGTAATCATGCTACCTGGGTCAGAGCCATGATCTGGTTCAGTTAAACCAAAACAGCCAATGTATTCGCCTGTTGCCAGTTTTGGTAGGTATTTCTGTTTTTGCGCTTCAGAGCCAAATTCATTAATTGGCACCATCACCAAAGAACTTTGAACGCTGGCCATTGAACGGTAGCCAGAATCAACATATTCAATTTCACGTGCAACGAGACCATAACTAACATAGTTTAGACCTGCGCCGCCGTATTGCTCTGGAATCGTTGGGCCAAGTAAGCCAAGTTCGCCCATTTCTCGGAAAATAGATGCATCGGTTTTTTCATGGCGGAATTGTTCGAGTACACGTGGCTGTAAACGCTCTTGACAGTATGCATGCGCAGTATCGCGAATCATGCGTTCTTCTTCAGTTAATTGCTGTTCCAAAAGAAACGGGTCTTGCCAGTTAAATTGTACTTTTGCCTTTTTTACATTGACCATTTGATTCATCGCATCCTCTGCTTTTTCAGGTTTTCGTTGTTTTATTTGATGCTATGTGTGAAAAGTGATTCATTCAAACGATTAATTTGCATGTAGATATGCGCCTTTCGCATACCTAAGCTTGGCTCACAGCGTGTTAAGCACTTTAGCCACTGATTTGAACTGCGGATTGCTTTATTTATAGACTATAGTGGTATATGAAAATCATTCTTATATGCCATTTTGTGATACCTATCGATAAAAAGGACTTTATCTATGCGGCGCAATATTCCGTCATTGCAAAGCTTAATTTGCTTTGAATCTGCTGCGAAACACGCAAGTTATACGCATGCTTCCCAAGAGTTATTTATTACGCAAAGTGCCGTGTCGCGCCAAATTCAACAGCTTGAAGAATATTTAGGTGTAATGCTATTTAGCAGAACACGTCACGGTGTCGATCTCACAGAAGCAGGCAAGCAATATGCAAAAAGTATTAAACCCTTTTTGCAAGGTATCGAAAAAAGCACTTCAGATATTATGATGCACAAAGGCTTGGGCGGTACTTTAAAGCTGGCCGTTGTGCCAACCTTTGCCACACGTTGGCTGTTGCCAAAATTACATAAATTAAATGCGCAACATCCTGAAATTACAGTGCATTTGGAAACCAGTACTAAACCCTTTTTATTTAATGAAAATGTCTTTGACGCGGCGATTTTTGCAGGAACTCAGCAACAAATTGAGCATTGGCCGGGCATTCAAGCGCATTATTTAATGGATGAAGAAGTGGTTCCCGTTTGTTCCCCCAAATTGATTAAAAGCAACTTTCCCCATGCGGAAATGACCGATGATCACAGTTTTAATTTAAGCGATGAAGAGTTACTTCAATTGCCCTTATTACAGCAAACCACCCGTCCAAGTATTTGGCAAGAATGGTTTCAAGCCCATCAGCTTCAGCATCCCAAACCATTTGATGGTCAGCGACATGAACAATTTTCTATGCTTTCTGTGGCAGCCAGTCATGGCATGGGTATGGCACTGATTCCACAAATGCTGATCGAAGCAGAACTGAGAAAAAAAGAATTGGTGATTGCATCAAATAAAAAACTGCACGGTAGCAGAAAATATTATTTAGTCCACTCGAGCCAAGACAGTTCACCGCAAATACAAAAATTTGTCGATTGGGTGCTACAAGAATTGCACCTGATTAGTTGAAGTAATCGCTATATTTTGAGTACAGTAAATTCGCTGAATCATCCATTCAATACATGCAACCGTACGCATTGGACTCATCAATTAAAATATAAGGCTAAATATCTATGCAAAAAATTGTGGTGTTTTCAGGTGCCGGCATGAGCGCAGAAAGCGGCATCAATACCTTCCGTGACAGTGATGGTCTTTGGGAGCAGCATCGTATTGAAGATGTGGCCACACCTGAAGCTTGGGCACGTGACCCTTCTTTAGTACAGCGATTTTATAATGAACGCCGTAAACATATTTTAGCCGCAGAGCCAAATGCAGCGCATAAATTGATTGCAGAACTCGATGATTTTTTTGATGTTCAAGTCATTACTCAAAATATTGATGACTTACACGAACGTGCAGGCAGTCAAAATGTGCTGCATTTGCATGGTAATATTCGCTACGCTAAAAGCTCTGGCCCTCAGGCTCCACACCCAGAAGAACTATTTGAAGTAGAAGGTTCAGATTTAAATTTAGATACAGACAAATGCCCAGCTGGTTATCCACTCAGGCCCCATGTGGTGTGGTTTGGCGAAGCAGTTCCAGCTTATGACGATGCCAGCATAAGCGTACAAAGCGCGGATATTTTTATTGCGATTGGTACGAGTTTAGCGGTCTACCCTGTGGCTGGATTGATTCACCAAATTCGACCGAGCTGCCGTGCATTTTATATTGACCCGAAAGCAGATTATCAGCGTGTACCTGAGCAATATGAACTGATTAAAGCAGGTGCCAGCGAAGGCATGAAAAAGCTATTTGAGCAATTAGTTGCGCCATAAAAGTACATTTTGGCATTGTTCTAGATCCAAAAAATCATTTTGTCTGCTACCTTGGCAGGCTTTTTCAGATATTTAGTCCATTCAACTTTATCAATTGCAGTTAAATCACGGCATACAGGCCTTTGGCATTCTAATTGCTTAACAGTATTACGTTTTATTAAAAAAGTAATATTGGGGCTTGGTCAGTATGGGTTATGTCGCAAGAGAGCTCAGTCCGAAAAGCAAGCTATTGCTCGGCTTCGGATCATTTTTAATTCCTGTGCTTATTTGGTGTGCAGTGAGTTATTTGCCATTTTTATGGCATCCACAGGTGCAAATTACTCAGTCTGGCAGTGTGCCGTATTTGCAAGTCGATAGCCATGTAGACAAAGCGGTGTTTTATGCCGAAGCGCAATCTGCGGTCAATGCAGGTTTAGCACCACCTCAAGGTAAACTGGTCAATCCAATCTATTTACCTGCACCGCACGAAGTAGCAAAAGCATTAGTTACGGCTTTTATAACTCCACCTGCCCAACCTGATGCCCCATGGTTTCATCAAAGCTTATGGCACAGTATTAAAATTGTGTTCAGCGCTTTTTTTATTGCCTCTCTCATCGGTATTCCGCTAGGTATTCTTTGCGGTTTTTCTCAAAAAATATCACAACTGACCGAACCCTTTGTTGAGTTTTTCCGCTACTTGCCCGCTCCTGCTTTTGGTGCATTAGCCGTGGCGATTTTAGGCATTAATGATGCACCTAAAATCGCCATTATCGTGATTGGTACGCTGTTTCAGCAAATTCTGATTATTGCCAATACCACACGGATGGTTGACCGAGGCCTGATTGAAGCAGGTTTTACGCTGGGCACCAATAAATTGAAAAGCTTATTTCATGTGGTGATTCCAGCAGCGCTTCCTGATATTTACCGCGACTTGCGTGTATTGCTCGGCTGGGCTTGGACCTATCTGATCGTATCTGAACTGATCGGCACAACCTCTGGGATTACCTGGTTTATCACCCAACAAGCGCGTTACCAAAACTTTGACAATGTCTATGCCGCGATCCTCATCATTGGGGTGATTGGTTTGGTGTGCGATGTGGTGCTAATGAAACTCGGTCAACGTCTATTTAAATGGAAAGCAGGAGCAAAATAATGAACAGCACAGAGTTTAATGCCACCACTTATTTCGATGCAATTTATGCACGCCCTGTCATTTTAGAAGCAAAAAAACTTACACAAAGTTTCAAGCACGGCAAAACTGAACGCACTATTTTAAATCAGTTGGATTTAAAGATTCATAAACGTGAATTTATCTGCGTGATTGGCCCATCGGGTTGCGGTAAATCGACCTTTAGCCGAATTGTGGCTGGGCTTGATCCTTACAGTAGCGGTGAATTGCTGGTCGATGGCCAAGCGATTGAAGGCCCAAGCCCTGAGCGTGGCATGGTGTTTCAAGGCTACACGCTTTTTCCATGGAAAACGGTCAAAGAAAATGTGATGTTCGGCCCTTTAATGAAAGGTGCCAGCAATGCTTCGGCTGAATCCAGCGCCCGCGAATGGATTGATATTATTGGTCTAGAAAAATACCAAGATCAGTATCCGCATCAGCTTTCTGGCGGGATGAAACAGCGCGTTGCTATTGCCCGCGCATTGGTTAATGAACCCAAAATATTATTGATGGATGAGCCGTTTGGCGCGCTTGACCCGCATACCCGTCAAAAAATGCAAAAGCATTTAATGGATCTATGGCAAAACATTGATATCACCATCATTTTTGTGACCCACGATATGGATGAAGCGATTTTATTGGCGGATCGTATTGTGGCGCTCAAAGCCAATCCTGGTGAAATTAAAGAAATTATTGAGGTCGATTTACCCCGTCCTCGTAATCCTGAACTCATGCTGAGTCCTGAATTTAAACAACTGCGTGAACGGGTGGATTTCTTGGTACATGCGCAGGAAGACGAGCTCGACCCAGCGATGGAAAACCTACCGAAAATTCCACGTATGACTCAAGTCAGTACGCAAAAATAACTGGATTAATCCCTCTTCATCTTTAGGACGGCCTAAATGATGTACTACAGCGTTGGACGGCCAACATTATAGGAATTGAAGATGAATGAATCTTATGTTTTGCCACTTGTTGATATATCGAAAATGCAAAGTACGGTACTGTCAGAACGCTTAGAAGTAGCCTCTGCATTGGATCAAGCCTGTAAAGATGTTGGTTTTCTATATTTAAAGGGTGATCAGTTCAATTTTGATTTTGCGACATCACTGATTCAGGTGGCAAAGCGTTATTTTCAACAAGATACCGCAAGTAAAATGCAACACTATATTGGACTGTCGAAAAATCATAGTGGCTATGTGCCAATTGGTGAAGAACAATTTGCAGGCAACAGCTATGACTTAAAAGAAGCCTATGACGTCAATTATGATTATCATGGCGAAACTAAGGCATTTCCTTTAATTGGCCCTACTTTATGGCCAGATGATGCCACATTTAAAAGTACAGTCAGTGATTATTACCACCATTTACACAGTATTAGTGAGCAGATTTTTCAGGCCTTTGCTTTAGCTTTGAATGTAGATGAGCATTTTTTTGAGCGCAAAATTACCCATCCGACCAGCCAACTGCGTCTAATTCATTATCCGTATAACCCTGAAGTGAAAGATGCCGAAGGTATTGGCGCGCATACAGATTATGAGTGCTTTACACTGCTCTTACCGACTGCACCAGGTTTGCAGGTACTCAATAAACAAGGTGAATGGATGGATATTCCATTGATTGAAAATACCTTGGTGATGAATATTGGCGACATGATGGAAATTTTGTCGAATGGCAAATATTTGGCCACCAAACACCGTGTTAAAAAAGTCTCTGAAGAACGCTACTCTTTCCCCTTATTCTGCGCCTGCAATTACGACACGATCATTGAGCCAGTACATTCAACTGAAGCGCCTAAATATCAGCCCTTAATTGGTGGTGAACATTTATTTAATCAAACCGCGCAAACCTTTAGTTATCTCAAAAAACGTATCGCTTCAGGAGAGCTGAGTCTAAGAAATGCTGTGCCTTTGTCATCATTTGGTATGGATGAAAATACAGAAGTACAAGGAGCAAGCGCATGAATTTATTTCAGGCTTTAGCACAGCTTCCAGCCAGCCAAGAGATTTCAGGTCCTATTCCAGACTATTTGTATGGTGCATTTCGTCGTAAAAGTATCAGTTTTTCAAATGGTTTAACGGATGAAAAAACCATTGTGTATTGGTTTCAATCACGTAGTTTCACCATCGATCTACGTTTAAAAAGCCAAGAAAATACGCCAGTGAATGAGCGTCAAGGCTGGATTGGCAACACTCTTTGGGATGCTGAACAGCAATTATTGTCTTGGGATGTTAAAGCACACTCAAATTATCAAAATCATGTGCAATGGCCAGAACCTGCCAAACTGCATGCGATTGGCAACTGTATTTTAGAATTCTCTCCAAGCAATGTGTATGTCGAAGACTGGCGTCAGCAAGTTCATGAAGGGCTATTTTTAGGCCTGCGGTTGAAGTCAGCCCTCGATGTAGAAAGTCATCAACCATTGCCGATGGATGGTGGTTTAATTATTTGTGATAAGTATGTGGCCTTTGCACTGAGCCGTTTACCTACAGATCAGCAAACAGTTGCCAGCATCGACATATCATCTGCACCTACTATGTATAAAACGGTGATTGAAAGCTTTGAAGTTTCCATCGCTGTAGATGGTCTGCATAAGCACTATACAACGACTTCATCTCAGCAAAATCAAGTGCTTAACTTTGATCATTTTGAAGTTATTGATGAAACACATTTAAAGCAAAACGTAATTATTAATGGTCAAGCAGTACAGCTGATGTTCGAGGTGGATATTTATGTTCCACATTATGCATTTCAGCATCACACTGATACCACGACAGAAAGCACAGATTGGTTACGAAATGAAAAACAGCACCTCTTGCACCATGCAGTAGAATGCCTATAGGAAATCAATGTCGTTTATATATTTGCTCATTGCAATCATTGCCGAAGTGATTGCTACATCCGCCTTAAAAGCCAGTAATGGCTTTACCGAACTAGTACCGATTATTTTTACCGTGTTGGGCTATGCCATTGCGCTCTTTTTTTTAGGTTTGACCTTTAAATCGATTCCCATGGGCTTAGCCTACGCCATGTGGTCCGCTGCAGGCATTGTGCTTATTTCATGTGTGGGCTGGGTTGTGTTTAAACAAAATTTAGACCTGCCTGCCATGATTGGTTTGGCCTTTATTTTATTAGGCATTGTGATTATCAATGTTTTTTCTAAAAGCACAGAGCTTTGAAATGTCAGTTTTGAAATGTAGTTTTTAAATAATATCTTTTGAAATTTTAAAGACTTAAATTGCTATAGATAAAAATGCTCTAGCTAGCTGTTGCACACTAGAGCATACTTTTCGAATGAATTAACTGTGATCTGTCGGCTTCTATAAAATGCCTTTCACTAGAAAAAAACATCCAACAATACATAACAGCACAGCAAAACATTTTTTCAGTACTGCTGGTGAAAGCGCATGCGCAGTTTTCGCGCCATATTTAGCCGTAAAGAAACTCATCACACTAATGCCCAAAAAGGCATAAATATGAATAAAGCCAATGGTATTTGGAATTTCAACTTGCTGTTGCATACCAAAAAACATAAAGCCTAATGCACCAGCAATGGCAATAGGTAAACCGCAAGCGGCAGACGTCCCGACCGCTTTTTGCATCACCACGCCATTTGCCGTTAAATACGGCACTGTAATACTGCCACCACCAATACCGAAGATGGCAGATGCAACGCCAATACCCGAACCCGCCACAATTTGCTTGCCTGTAGATGGCAGTGTTTTGTTGGGATCGACTGGCTTTTTTGCACCCATAAACATGTTATAAGCCACCCAAAGTAAAAACACACCGACAATCATTTGCAGATGCAAACCTGACAGCCAGCCTGCAATGCCCGCGCCTGCAAAACAGCCAATCGCCATTGGCGGAGCTAAATTTTTAAATACAGGCCAAATCACAGCGCCATTTTTATTGTGCGCCATTAAGGAGCTGATCGATGTCACCACAATCGTAGCCAAAGATGTACCAAGCGCCAAATGCATAATCACATCAGGGCTATAGCCCATTTGGCTAAAAACAATATAGAGCAATGGCACAATGATGGTGCCACCACCGACACCAAACAGCCCCGCAGCAAAACCTGCAAATGCGCCAATAATTAAGAAAGTAATGAGTTCCACGAAATAGATACTTTTAAAGTGATGTATTGAAGAAGTCTGACTGGTTTAAGCCAACTCCACTTGACCCACAGCATGATAAGCGCGGTTGAAATATACCAAGCTTTCCTCCTGCTGACTTTGCTTGATTGCAACCACACGGCACATAAACACACTGTGCGTACCCACTTCTTGAATCTGTTCAATCTGACAGTCAAAACTGACCAAAGCATCTTTTAATATCGGTGAACCTGTTTCTAATACAGTCCAAGAACCCAATTTAAAACGCTCTTCCGAATTGAATTTGCTTGAAGCAAAAGCATTGGAAATGTGTTCATGCTGTGCGCCTAAAACATTGACAGAAAGAACTTTATTTTCAAGAAAATGCGCATGAGAACGAGATGATTGATTCATACAAACCAGCAAAGTTGGCGGTGTATCTGTCACACTGCATACTGCTGATGCTGTAAATCCATGCATGCCTGCTTCACCCTCAGTCGTAATCACGTTGACTGCAGTCGTCAATAAAGACATTGCATTTCTAAAATCAGTTGCTTCAATCATCTCTTCAATCTCAATGGTCTATATGGCTTATCTCTTTCTCAGGTTTGGGCAATAGCAAATTTAATTTCCTTATTGCCCTTACATGAAACCGAGTCAGCTCGAATTTATGCGGTCAATTCTTGACGAATAATGGCAGCGCCTGCGCTTAACGCATTTAGTTTGCTTTGCGCCACTTGGCGAGGTAAAGGCGCCATACCGCAGTTTGTTGAAGGATATAGCTTGTCGGCATCTACAAACTGCAATGCTTTGCGTAATGTATTAGCTACTTCTTCTGCTGTTTCAACCTGATTGGTTGCTACATCAATTGCGCCAACCATCACTTTTTTACCGCGAATCAGTTCGATTAAATCCATCGGTACACGAGAGTTTTGGCATTCAAGCGAGATAATATCGAGCTTAGATTGCTGCAGTTTCGGGAATGATTCTTCGTATTGGCGCCATTCATTACCCAAAGTCTGTTTCCAATCGGTATTGGCTTTGATGCCATAACCATAGCAAATGTGAACAGCAGTTTCACATTTCAAACCTTCAAGCGCACGCTCTAAGGTCGCAATACCCCAGTCATTGACTTCATCAAAAAATACGTTAAACGCAGGCTCATCAAATTGAATGATATCTACGCCTGCCGCTTCAAGCTCTAACGCTTCTTGATTCAGGATTTTAGCAAATTCCCAAGCCAATTTTTCACGGCTCTTGTAATGACCATCATACAAAGTATCAATCATTGTCATTGGGCCAGGCAGTGCCCATTTGATCGGCTGATTGGTTTGGCTGCGTAAGAATTTCGCATCATCCACAAAAACTGCTTTCTTACGAGATACTTCACCCACAACTGACGGTACACTTGCATCATAACGATTTCGAATACGCATCGTTTCACGCTTTTCGAAATCTACCCCTTCAAGATGTTCAATAAACGTAGTCACAAAATGCTGACGGGTTTGTTCGCCATCACTGACAATATCAATGCCTGCATGGATTTGTTCATGCAAAGATAATTTCAACGCATCACGTTTTGCAACTAATAATTCTTCGCCTTCAAGTTTCCATGCTGACCACAATTTTTCAGGTTCAGCCAGCCAAGACGGTTTAGGTAAGCTGCCAGCAGTTGAAGTTGGGAGTAAAATGGCCATATTCGATCTTCTATCTCTATTTTCTTTAAAACGGGTGGTTTACACCCGCGTTTTCATCTATTTACGTATTTTAAAATTAAGCTGCGTCTGCATTTTCAATGCTAAAATTAGCAGCCCACTCATTCAAAATGTCTTGATATGGCTGGATAAAGTTCTCTTCGGTCCATTTGCCCTGTTTAACCGCCAACTGACCACGTTCGACACGGTCATACACAATACGGGTTAATGAGTAATCGCCAAAGCTTAAGCTTGGTTGATACACTAAACCTGCTGTCGCATTGGTATTGTAAATTTCAGGACGGTAGATTTTTTGGAAGCTTTCCATGGTGCTGATCGCGCTGATCAGTTCGAAATCTGTATAGTCGCTGAGCAAGTTATTTGCTGAATAGAATGCCAATGGTGCAGTCGCATTTTCAGGTTTGAAGTAACGAACGCTTAAGCCCATTTTTGTAAAATAGTCATCGGTACGTGAATGGTCATCATTGGTGTATTCCACACCTAAGATCGGATGTACATTTGCAGTACGGTAATAGGTTTTTGTCGTTGAGACACTTAAACAGATGACAGGTTGTTTTTTGAATTCAGCTTTGAATACGTCTGAATTGATCAAGTGTTGATATAGCTTGCCGTGTAAATCGCCAAAATCTTCAGGTTTTTCATTGAACTTGCAACCGAGTGCTGGCAATACTACGCTGAAGTCATAGTCACGCACATACGATGAAAAACTGTTGCCGATCATGCCTTCAATGCGTTCATTGGTTTTATGGTCGATGATGGTGCTTTTTAATGTTTCAATAAACGGGAAAGTTTGACCATTGCCTTCTACATCGAGTTCAGCAGAAATTATGTCAATTTCAAGTGAATAACGATCCGCATTTGGGTTATCACAGCTGGCCAAAGTGTTGAAGCGGTTATTAATCATTGCCAAGGTACGGCGCAAATTTTCTTCACGGTGCTCACCGCGCGCCAAGTTAGCAAAATTCGTTGTTAGACGTGTATTGTCAGCTGGTTTATAGTTTTCATCAAAGCGGATTCGTTTGATTGAACATGCAAATTTATTACTCATGGAGATTCACGACCCTAAAATTAAAATAATCAAAATTTCTGTATGGAGTAATTTATACGTGAATCTTAAGATGAATAAAAATGATTTAACCTAAATACAAAGTGAATAAAATTCATGTTTAGCAATTTTATAAGATGAATCTATTTCAATTTAGCTCAATGCGCGCACTATAAAACTGACTAACCCGTAGAATAAACTTAAATTAACCTTTGTATAAACAATACTTTATGATTTTATTAAATGCATATTCATATCAGCATTCTGCTGATTTTTTGATGTTTAAATGAAGCTGATTGATAAGAATGTCCACTTTTAGAATGTGGCTATTTATTATTCTAAGTGAATTAAACTCAGCTTAAACTGAGAAAAGATCAAATCATTAACTGGATTTTCATTTCTTATATTTAGGTACAAGTACCCAAATTTATCATTTAGATACTTGCCCTATATTTGTAAATTGCTCTGTCAACACTTTAAAAAATAAAAGATTTATGCACGACAATCCCCGTCATTGCCCCATCACCTACGGATAAAGCAACTGAACCGCCTGAACGTGTGACATCACCACAAGCATAAATTCCTTTGACATTTGTTTCTTTTGCTGGCGAAGTTTTAATGGCCTCGCCATATTCATTACAGTCGATTTCTAAACCTAAATGATGAATCCAGTTCGATTGCAGACGAGTAACAGTCGAAACAAATAAGCCATTCAATTTAATTCGTTCACCATCTGCCATTACAACGTCACAATGACCTTCAATATGGTCAATTTTACGCGTTTCGATCTGTATTTGACGTTTAGAAAGCTTCGCTAATAACTCATTATCCAATTGATCTACTGCAATTGCATCATTTAAAAATAAAGTAGTATTGCCCCAATCTGGCAACATCAACGCCATGTGCAATGAATGCATACCCGAAGCCAACATACCAATTTCACCTAAATTCAGTTCATAGCCATCACAATATGGGCAGTGATAAATAGATTTCCCCCAACGTTCGGCCAAACCATCAACTTTAGGCAATTCGTCACGTACGCCAGTGGCAATAATCATTTTTTCAGCTTGAATGTGCTGATTACCTGCAACAATTAAATATTTTCCATCAAGCGCTTTTACATCTGTAACCGTTTCAGCAAGCCATGAAATCGTGGAATACTTTTCTAATTGTGCTTTAGCTTCTGCTGCAATAGCACTTGGTGATCGGCCATCTTGCGTCAAAAAATTATGTGAATGTTCAGCAAAACGATTACGACGTTGCCCTGCCTCAATAATTAAAATACGGCGGCGCGCACGTGCTAAAGGTAAAGCTGCAGAAAGCCCTGCATAACTACCACCAATAATCACAACTTCATAATTCATATTCATAATGCCTATATGTAACTTTAAAAGTTACTATATCACTTAATATGCTTATAAGAAACTTTTAATGTTACAATCTATTAATTACCCTAATCATCTATTTCCTCATGCGTAAAGACAGTAAACTTTCACGAATGCTGCATGTCCTGCTGCACATGGCACGTGAAAATAAGCCTTTCACTTCAGATCAGATTGCCGAAATGCTGGAAACAAATCCTGTTGTGGTGCGTAGAACCATGTCTGGCTTAAAAAAACATGGATTTGTTGATTCTGAGAAAGGCCCTGGTGGCGGCTGGAGTTTGATTAAACCTCTGCATGACATTTCGCTGTATGACATTTACCTTGCTGTCGGTGAACCTTCTATTTTCGCCATTGGCAATGAAAATATGCAGCCAGATTGCTTGGTAGAACTGGTGGTCAATCGGGCACTTGATCATGTCTTTTTTGAAGCGCAAGAAGTGCTGATTAAAAACCTTAAAGCAACTCAATTAGACCAATTGGCGCATGATTTTCAGATTGAATGGAATCAGCAGATGAACACTAAATAAAATAAATGCATCTTCAAATTGATTTCAATTTTAAGTCGCTATACTGAATCTGACTCAGCTCCAACTTAGAAAAAATCAGCATATTCGAGCTTTGATATGTCCATGAATCGCTAAAATATAAAGTTTATACTTATAGCTTATGATTATGTCTAACAAACTTGACCGTCAGAAACTGACGCTCCCAACAGGTCATGACAAGCTTTTATTGCATTCTTGCTGTGCGCCCTGTTCTGGCGAAGTCATGGAAACTTTAATTGAATCTAGTATTGATTTTTCGATCTTTTTTTACAATCCCAATATTCATCCAGTAAAAGAATATGAAATCCGTAAAGAGGAAAATATCCGCTTTGCAGAAAAACACAATATTCCGTTTATCGACTGTGATTACGACACAGACAACTGGTTTGAACGCGCCAAAGGCATGGAAAATGAGCCTGAAAAAGGTATCCGCTGTACCATGTGTTTTGATATGCGCTTTGAACGTACGGCATTATATGCAGCAGAACATGGCTTTAGCCTAATCAGCAGTTCACTGGGTATTTCACGCTGGAAAAATATGCAGCAGATTAATGACTGTGGTCATCGTTCGGCTTCACATTATGACGGAATAACCTATTGGGACTATAACTGGCGTAAAAATGGCGGTGCTGTACGCATGCTGGAAATCAGTAAAAAAGAAGAATTTTATCAGCAGGAATACTGCGGCTGTGTGTATTCACTGCGCGATACCAACCGCTGGCGTATGAGCCAAGGCCGTGACCGAATCAAATTGGGTGTGAAGTTTTATTCCAATGCGATGGATGAAGAAGCTTGAGTTCTGCCCTTCGTTATTTTTTATGGATATTAATTTGATGTTGTTAAGCCCTGAAATTTTTACATCATTCAGGGCTTTTTTTAGCTATATTTCAACTTATTTCAGTTCTTCAACCAACGTTGGATAGATTGATCCATCGACATCCATTTCGGTTTTATAAATGCCATTGGCAACATTAAATTTGTTCACGTGATAACTCGAGCCATAAAGTGAATCAAATCCTGTACCTTTTTTAAAGACTTGTTTATTGGCAGCCAAGTCCAATAAATGTGTGCCTCCAATAAACTGTTCATATTGTGCAGGGTCAACACCAACTCGGGTTGACATGATTTTCACTGCATCGGCATGCGTTGCAGGGTCGTTGATGTATTTAACCGTTTTATCCCAAACTTGAATGATTTTTTTCCATTCTTCTTTGTTGGCAGATAAATGCGTCATGTTGACGGTTAATGTGTCGTAAATCAGACCGGGTTTATCTTTCGATGTATAAATGATTTTAGAACCTGCTACCGCTTTCAAAGCTTGATTTGCGACCGGTTGCCACACGGCAATCGCTGCAATATCAGGACTTGCAAATACTTGTGGCAGCTCATTGGTCATGGTGTTGACCAACTTCACTTCAGAAGCTTGAATTTTTGCATCATCCAAAGCCGTCGCTAAAAGCAAATGATCAACCAAGCCTTTTTCAGTCGCGACACTTTTTCCTTTTAAATCGGCAAGGCTATTGACGCCATCTTTAGCAATGATGACATCATTACCCGCAGAATAGTCCGTCGCCATAATCATGACGCCTTTCGTGCCGCCAGAACCCGTGACTAAGTTGTCACCATTGGTGACTAAAACAGCATCCAACTGATTAGCCGCAAATGCAGATAGTGAGGCTGAATAATCAAACCATTTAAAGTCCACATTGACACCGGCTTCTTTTAACCAGCCTTTTTCAATAGCAACCTGCCATGCGACAAAACCAGGCCAGTCGCTATAGCCGATCGTAATGGCTTTTGTATTGACTGTGCCTTCTGCTTGCGCGTTTGGTTCAGGTGTTTTGGCTGTATTGTCACACCCCCCCAGTAAGATAGCGGTCACAACGGATGCAGATAAGCAGGCTTTTTTGATCATAGTTCGATTTCCCCGATGGCATTACAGTTAAATTTGGTATTGGTGTTCAAAAACGATGGCGTTTTAGGATTGCTGACAGATTGAACATTGTGCTTTGCAAGATTTGGTCTATGGTTGGCTGCAATAGCATGTGCTTGCTGTAGGTCTGTTACTTTGTCTTTAAACTGACCTTGTGAACGATATAATTGGCCCATTTTAAAACTCCTTAATTCTTTGCATTTTGCGGAATTGGCGGCATTACAGCGTCCATTAACTCCAAATGTCCTTTAATCACACCTTTAAGTGCTGAAAAATGCTGACTGATAACTTTGAGCTCTGAACTGACGCCTTGCAGAATCATGACTTCTAAAATTTTGTGGTCATCGAGTTGAATATGCAGCGAACTCACCACTTGTTCTAAAAACTGCTGCTGTAAATCTAAAAGCTGAATACGTAGCGCCGTACTACTTGCGTCATAAAGTAAGGTAAATGTGCCGACCATCACTTCATTTCGTTGCTCCTGATCGGCAATCAGATGCTTATTGATCATGTCGACAATGGCCTGAGAACGGCTCTCATAATGCTGATCGACAATTTTTTGATCCAAAGCATCAACTGTTTTTTCAGGCACGGTAATACTGATACGCGCCAGCTTTCGTTTAGGCACTGTTGTTCCTTATTTTTTTTGCTGAATATAGAAACCCGCACGGGCGCTCAGTAGCTCAATAAAAAATTGCTTTAATTGATGCAGAAATGTTGCAGATTGATGGCGGTTCATATGCATCTCCTGTTTGAGTAATACAAAATATTTATTTCGTAATATCGATAGAAATGCAGAATCTGTGCCAAGTGAGAAATACAAAAAATGATCGATTATTTTGTTCTTTTAACTTTCTTTTAAATTTTACTGTTCATGATTTGTGCAATAAATGCACTCATAGCGACTCATTTGCACTATTGCTGCGATGTATTATTTGATGAAAGACTATTTCTAAAGGTCGTTGTTCTTAAGCAAGAGCATTGACCGACATGCAACAAACTCGAAGTTCAATTTATTTCATCAACATTGAACATCATTTATACTGATTAATCTTACTATTAATCACTCAACGCCTATGAAGTATTTCAGCTGCGCGGTCTGTTCTAACCAAATCTTTTTTGCCAATTCACACTGTGTCAATTGTCAGACTGCGCTGGGTTATATTGCCTCTGAAAAGCAAATGGGCTGTTTTGAAAAGCATAGTTCTACGCTATGGCTTGCGTTAAATCCTGAAATAAAGGGAAAACGCTTTAAACCTTGTCATAATTATCAGCATCATCAGGTATGTAATTGGATGGTACCTGCCGACAGTGAAGAAATTTATTGTGAATCTTGCCTACTGACGCATACCATTCCCAACTTAGATAACCCAGACCATATTGTGTACTGGGCACGATTAGAACATGCCAAACGGCGTTTTTTATATTTAATGCAGCAACTGAATACCATGCCGCGTCCTAAACGCAGTCAAGATGACCGTTTTGGCCTGCGTTTTGACTTTCTCATGCCAACAGAAAATACACCGGTTATGACCGGTCATGCCAATGGCATTATTACCTTAAATGCCAGTGAAGCAGATGTGATTTACCGTGAAACAACACGTATAAAAATGGGTGAAAACTACCGTACACTTCTAGGTCATTTTAGACATGAAAGCGGTCATTATTATTTTGATTTAATCAAACATTTACACCCTGAGCTGATTGATGAATTTCGGGAACTGTTTGGTGATGAACGACAAGATTATAGTGAAGCTTTGAAACGACATTATAATGACGGTGCGCCACAAAATTGGGCGGATTACTATGTCAGTTCCTATGCCAGTACGCATCCTTGGGAAGATTGGGCGGAAACATGGGCGCATTATTTGCACATGATGGATACCCTAGAAACCGCCTACTATGCAGGATTAGTGGTCAAAACCAATAAGTCGGATTTGAATAATTTAGAATTAAAAGAAAACCCGATTGGCGCTCAAGATTTTGACCTACTACTGCAACATTGGATGACCTTGACCTTTAATTTAAATGCACTGAACCGCAGCATGGGGCTAGATGATGCATATCCATTTACATTGTCGAATCCTGTATTGGATAAATTACGATTCATTCACCACAAACTGCTCAACATGACCTTAAAAAACCAGCAGCACAATTAGATTAAATTTAATACGTGATATTGTTTGAACCTCAGATCAATTTTTCTGTATTACAGCATTCGTACATTAGCTTATAGAAAGAATGTATACGTAGTAATTTTCTTGGATTGAGCGCTGTAACACCTGCCCTATTTTTACTATTTTATAAAGGTTAAAATAACAAAAAATAGATGCCTGTGACCTTTCCAATGATGCCTTTCACGCATTTACCCGCTCGTTTTATGTGTATCATCAGCCTGAGTTTGCTCAGTGGATGCCAATTGGTCAAATTACAAGAAAATCAACTCAGTGTGTCACTAAATAATAAAACAGATAGCATATTAACCCATCAGAAGCTCAGTACATTTAGCCATCAAATCCTGTTAATGGTGAATGAAAGCGACCAATCTTGTTTAAATGCGCTTGAAAACTGTATTCACAAAATGCGTAACAATGAAACTTTAGATATTGCTCAAGTCTATGCCGCAGCAAGTGAGCTGTACATGGCACGTGCTTTAAGCGCCGATCAAAATCCACAATGCAAAAAAAGCTTAAAACAACACAGCGGAAAATTAGCTTCAAGCAAAATTAAAATGTGTATGGATCAGCAGCTTGCAGACTTTGATTTCAGTCTGCGTTACAGCTATGTCTATCTATTTAAATCCGCTCAAGCCCCTGAAGAACGGTTATTTGATTTGCGTCAGGGACAAGTCCGCACCTTTTATAATGTGGCTTTATCACGTTTAATCACCTCATCATTCACCCGTTTTGACTATCAGCAAATGCCTGAAAGTTTAATGCTGGGTTCATCGCTTTATCATTTTAACTATGAACATTATCCTGAAATTAAAAATGCGGACATTGATAAATTACAGTCGAGCTATAATTTTAATTTTTCAGGCTTAAAAACCATTAACCGTCAGGAAGGCATTGGTTCTGAATTTGTCTTAGTCAAAAAAGCCACGGATCTGTCTGCTGCGCAGCCTTTTATACTAGATCCTGAACAGTATTATTCAAATAAACCCAACCCCAATATCCATACTGCACGGTATTTATCTGTCAGTGCAATCGCAGAGCCTGCCAAGACCAATAGCAGCATTAGTGAAATTTTGTCGCCGCAATCAGACTTTAAAGTTGAATTATTTAATCCCTATCAATTTAAAAAGGCAAAAATTGAATCTCAGCCCTATACCCTAACAGCCAATTATTCTGTGCCTTATGGTCTTTGGTTATCCGAAAATAAATTAGGACAATCTGGCTATTGGACACTCCTGAATAAAGAAGAACATTTGCGCATGCCACATGTGTTTATGTTAGAGCCGTATCAACCCAATAAAAAGATTATTGTCATGGTTCACGGATTAGCCAGCAGTCCTGAAACTTGGATCGGCCTGACCAATAACATTATGGGTGATCAAAAACTACGTGATCATTACCAAGTTTGGCAAGTGTTTTACTCAACCAATATGCCAATATTTGAGAGTCGTTTTCAAATCAATGCTTTACTCAAACAGGCATTTGCAACTGTTCAGCCCAATACACCATCGGCTCAGGATGCTGTCATTATCGGGCATAGTATGGGCGGCATCATCAGTCGTTTATTGATTAGCGATGCAGATATTTCCGCTCAAGCTATTCCACTCATGAACTATGAACAAAATACACAGTTACAACGTCATCCAATTATCCGCGATCGTTTTGTCTTTAAACCATTGAAGCCTGTTAGTCGTGCAATTTTCATTGCCGCACCGCATCATGGTACTGACTATGCAGACCGCTGGTTTACCAATTTGGCGAAAAAAATCGTGGTATTGCCTTTAAGTTTTTTAAATGATGTCAATGTTGAAATCCCAAATGCAAAAAATTCAACTATGGGCCTGATTAAGTCTGGGCCAGCAGATTTAAGTCAAAAATCACGTTTTATGCTGTTGTCTGCTGACATCATGCCAAATAAAGATATTCCTTATCATTCTATTATGGGGAATCAGACGCAAAGTACTGAACCGAGCAAAATGTCGGATGGCATTGTTCCCTATACAAGTTCTCATTTAGATGGTGCTGTGTCTGAAAAAATATTCAATGGTGGGCATTCCATCCATGAGTCTCCAGATGCCATTTTAGAGTTGCGACGCATTTTGAGAGAGCATTTGGATAAATAAGCGAACTTTTTAATCGAAGTTTTTGTGAACTCGAGCTCGTAGGTCGTCTAAAGTGGTCTTTATCGTTTTTTGCCCTTTAGCTTTTTCTGCTAGTTCTGTTAAAAACACATCTTCCGAAAGACAATCATTCAAAATTATTTTTGCATCTTCCACAATTCGCTTTCGACTTTCAGAGCTACGAGCATCTAAAAGTTCTTCTAGTCTTTTAGCCATAATTTAAAAAATCTCTTTTATATCTTAAAAGCTTGCGATAAAAAGTGAGTGGATAGAATTGTTCGTATTGATCGGTGTCCTATATATGAAAAAATAGATAAATAACAACCAATTTAAAGACCTATTAATAGGTCTTTAAATTGGTCCTGTACTCATTTTTAACGATTTAAAACATTTTCAATGTGACGATTCAATGTATCTAAAGTATCTATAATTTTATCAAACATGAAATCCAATGCTTTTCCATAGCCATCTTGCACTGAAGAAGAATCGAAACCTAATTTCCTTAGATGTTCAAATGCTTCACCAACTGATTCATGAGCTTCGGCATTTCTTAAATCATTATTTATAAATAATGATGCCATTTTAGGATTGCTTTCTAATACATTAAAATCTATGGAGTAACCAATCAAAGTTTCTTTTGATTCATGATCATTATCAAGTTTTTCCACTAAGTTTAATAAAACTTGTAATAGCTTCAAAGTTTTCAGATCACTAATTATTTTTCTTTCAACACCCATTTGGGCTAACAAATTTTTTATGCTTCCTGGTTTCAGTCGCATCAGGATTTCGTTAATTGTTTTACATCTCCCTAAAAAATCTTGCTTGTACATATTTATAGGTGCGACTTGATATAGCTTTTCCAAAACAGGAAATGCTCTAAAGCCTTCACTTTTATAATCATCAATCACAAATTCTGAGAACTTAGAAGTATCACTATTCCCTGTCAATATTCGGTCTAGATTAGTTAAATTTGTGTTTAAACTACATAACTGTAATAAAAACTTTTCTGTTTTTAATACAATATTTTCCTGACTCAAATCAAACTGATCAGCTTCAATTTGAGTTAAAGCATATCCATGTACATGAAAAATTTCTTCATCAGGCACATTTTTGTATAACTCGTACAACGATACTCTGAATAAATTACGCCCTTCTCTTAGACAATTTTGAAATGACCATTGACCTTTATATGAAGGTGAACAATAAAAATGGTCACCATATTGTTTAAATGGTATAGCTTCATACAAAGTATCTTTTTCATATTTTACTAAAAATTCATCTTTAACATAAACAAATTCTTGAGTAGCAAAGTTTGTAAGTTCTTTTCTCGTAAATGGTTTCGTTTGATTTGGCCATATAAGTTGATCAGCACTAGTTGAATGACACTTATCAGGCTCTACTGCACATGTTACAGCATGGAGCTGAATCAATATTCTGCCATTGACCCGACGAATGCAAAGTTCACCCCAAATAGATATTTTCTTGTTGTAAAAATCTTCATTGCTTAATAACTGATTTACTTCGTCAGTTTCTTCAATGTAGCTTTCATAATAGAAAACTCTAAACGCATAACAATTCTTCATCCATAAAAAATTTCTTAAGTAGTCATTTCGCATAGTCCATTTTATATTTTTAGATTGAGTAAATTCATACTCACAAGAAACATCACCACTCGCAACGCTTAATAATGGCGATGATAAGTCATCATAAATAATTCGTTGATCCTCATTACCAAGTAATCGAGGCGTCAATCCTAAAGTCATCCATACTTTTTCAGCTAAGTTATAACTGTATTTTGCTCCATCCCCCCACGAAGCAACGATATAATCGTAGCCTGAAACATCTAATGTAATTTGTCTAAGACCACCTTTATTGCTTACACACGGTATGCTTTCTTTAACTAATCCTGTAGTTGCTTCAGCAAATACTGAAATTTTTGATAAATCATTTTCTGGAATACAAGCCATAATCATATGGATGTATTCATAACCATCCTCATATTTATTTTTCTCAAACCTTGTTGCAACTTCAATTTCAGCTGAAGGGTTCTCAATAGACTCTAAACGCAATAATCTCTGAAGACGTTCAGGTAAAGAGTCAATTAATAAAGGGAAATCATTTTGGTAATCAAACATATATTTATAAATTGTATAACTTAACTGATTACACATTTATAAAGAAAAAAGGGAGTAAAAACTACTCCCTAATATAACTTATCTACTTTAAGCCACTGGCGACAACGTAAACAACACCTGTCCCGTTTTCACCGTTTGCCCTTTTTCAATGGTAATTTCAGAAACCATCATCCGCTCAGGTGAAATGATGGGGATCTCAATCTTCATCGCTTCAATTACCGCAAGCGTTGCGCCTTCTTCCACAATATCACCTGACTTGCATTCAATTTTCCAAATACTGCCCGGCATGTGCGATTCCACTGCACAGCCACCTTCTGGAATTTGAACATCACTATCATCGGTCACAGCATCTAAGCTTTCAGAAACATATTCTGCAAGCCCGGCTTCATGCCAACGACGACGTTCTTCATCAAAGTTGGCTTGTTGGATGGATTTAAATGCTGAGATTGATTCTGCATTTTCAGTCAAGAAGTCATTGTATTCTTTTAGGTTCAGTACACCTTCTTCTACACGCAGTTTTAAGCGACCCGCTTTGAAGTCCTCACGCATCTGCATCAGTTCAGCTTCTGAAACTTCATAAAACTTAATTTGGTCAAAGAAGCGGAGTAACCACGGTTTTCCTTGTTCAAAATCGGCATTTTTGCGGTAGCGTGACCACATCTGCGTGGTACGACCCACAAACTGATAGCCACCCGGACCTTCCATACCGTACACGCACATATAGGCACCGCCAATACCGACAGCATTTTCAGGTGTCCATGTCCGTGCAGGGTTGTATTTAGTCGTCACTAAACGCTGGCGAGGATCAAGTGGTGTTGCCACAGGTGCACCTAAATACACATCGCCCAAACCCATGACCAAATAACTCGCGTCATAAACCACATCTTTGACCGCTTGTTTGTCTTTTAAACCATTAATACGACGGATAAACTCAATATTGTCAGGACACCATGGTGCATCTGGACGTACTGTTTGCATATAACGCTCAGTTGCCAGTTGCGTTTGTGAATCTTCCCAAGCCAGTGGTAAATACACAGTCCGTGACGGTACTTGCATTTGGGTCACATCAGGCAGCTCAGCTTCAGCGACTTGCAGTAAACGCAATAAATCCAATTGATCAAGCTTGATCGAATCAAAATGAATTTGCAGTGAACGAATCCCCGGTGTGAGATCAATAATCCCTGTGATATTTTGCTTTTGAACCCATTGCATGAGTGCATGAATACGGAAACGTAAGTTCAGATCTAAAACTAACTCACCATATTCCACCAACATGTAGTTGTTGCCCGCAGGACGATACACCACATCCGGCAAGCCATTCTGACCTTTTAAAGTATCAAGCACCGCGTTTTTTAAGGTGGAAAGTTCAGGATAAAATGACTCATCAAATGCCACAGCCTGCGTATCAGATACTTCTAATTGCGCATGATATTTTTCATTTAAAAGTTTCGCTTGATGATAACTCACAGGTATAAATGTAACTTTGTCTCCTGCTTTCAATTGACCGAGTTTCCAAAGCTCAGAATTAATCACCACGGCAGGACAAACAAAGCCACCGAGACTTGGACCATCTGGACCCAAGATAATCGGCATATCGCCCGTGAAATCAATCGCACCAATCGCGTAAGCATTGTCATGAATATTTGATGGATGCAAACCGGCTTCACCACCATCCTCACGTGCCCATTCAGGTTTTGGACCAATCAAACGAATACCTGTACGGCTTGAGTTAAAGTGAATCTCAAAAGTATTGGCAAAGAAGGTATCAATGTCTTTTTTAGTAAAGAAGTCTGGTGCACCATGCGGGCCGTACATCACCGCAATTTCCCATTCATGACTAAACGTTGGCACTTGTTCAGGCGCAAGTGCTGTCACTTGTTCAGATGTAAATGCCGTGATTGGCAACATATCTCCAATCAATAAATTACGACCAGCATGACCACCAAACTGACCAAGGGTAAAAGTCGCTTGTGAACCTAAATATTCAGGCACATTCAGACCACCTTTAATCCCGATATAGGTGCGACAACCTGTGGCGATTTTGCCACATTTTAAAATCTGACCTTTGCGCACATTCACGGTTTTCCACATTGGCACAGCCACACCATCAAGGGTTGATGGCATATCACCACCCGCCAATACAATTTGGCTATCACAGTGGAATTTTAAGCTTGGTCCTTGCAAAGTGCATTCAAGCCCTGCTGTGTTATATGCATTGCCTAACAATTGATTCGCAACATTAAGTGACAGCGGATCAATCGCACCTGATGGTGGTACACCCACATTCCAATAGCCCAAACGACCTGTGACATCTTGCACAGAAGTTTGAATGCCTGATTGCAACACTTCAATTTTTTGAGTTTTCCACTCAAATGTATTTAAGAAACGTGTGGTTTGCGTACCAGCTTTAAATACATCACAGTCGGTAATATTTTGTAGATATTCAAGATTAGTTTCGATGCCTGCAACCGATGTTTTGGCAAGTGTTTCGGTCATTGCAGCAATTGCAGAGTCACGATCGTCCGAAGTCACAATAATTTTAGCAATCATCGGGTCATAAAATGACGATACATTGGAACCTGTTTCCACCCAAGTTTCATTGCGTGCATTGACATCAAAATCAACGTGCGTTAAAAGCCCTGCACTCGGTTGGAAGTTTTTGATTGGGTCTTCAGCATATAAACGTACTTGAATCGAATGACCTTTAGACACAAGTTCTGCTGTTGGTGCAATCCAATCACCGCTGCCTAAGGTCACCATCCATTCCACAAGGTCTACACCAAACACTTGCTCCGTCACGCCATGTTCAACTTGCAGGCGAGTATTTACTTCTAAGAAATAGAATTCCTGTGTGTCGGTATCCATGACAAATTCAACCGTGCCTGCCGAACGGTAATTCACCGACTGCATGAGCCCAATCGCAACCGATTGAATATAGGCACGTTGATCATCATTGATATGTGGTGCTGGGGTTTCCTCAATCACTTTTTGGTTTCGGCGCTGCACCGAACAATCACGCTCGCCAAGTGCCAAGACTAAGCCATTACCATCACCAAAAATCTGCACTTCGATATGACGGGCATTTTGTACGAATTTTTCGAGGTACAAGCCTGCATCTTTAAAGTTGGCTTGGGCAAGATATGAAACCGTAGAATAAGCATCTTTCAGCTCTTCTTCATTCCACACCAAACGCATACCAATACCGCCACCGCCTGCGGTACTTTTCAGCATCACAGGATAACCAATACGTTTAGCTTCCGTTAAGGCTTCGGCTTCATCTGCCAAAAGCTGACTGCCCGGAAGAAGTGGTACATTGGCTTGAATCGCAAGTTCGCGCGCAGTATGTTTTAAGCCAAAGGATTTCATTTGTTTTGAGTCTGGCCCTAAAAATACAATGCCTTGAGCTTCACAGAGATCACAAAATTCTGCATTTTCAGACAAGAAACCATAGCCCGGATGAATCGCTTCTGCACCTGTTTGTTTTGCGACTTCTAAAATTTTATCGACATTTAAATAGCTTTGGCTGGCAGGACTATCACCAATAAATACTGCTTCATCCGCCAAGGTCACATGCAAAGAATCACGGTCTGCTTCGGAATACACAGCAACAGATTGAATGCCTAATTTCTTGAGTGTACGGATCACACGGCAAGCGATTGCACCACGGTTGGCAATGAGGACTTTATTAAACATGCTATTACTCCTCGCCTTCACGGATGATCAATTGAATTTTGGTTGGGTTATAGGCATTACAAGGGTTATTCAGTTGAGGGCAATTGGAAATGAGGACGATTAAATCCATTTCCGCTTTCACTTCGACATATTTACCTGGTGCAGAAATACCATCATCAAACTTTAAATGACCCTCGCTTGTCACAGGAACATTCATAAAGAAATTAATATTTGGGCCGATATGGCGCACGTTTAAGCCATGTTTTTTGGCAATCGGATGTTGTGATAAGGCAATCATGAAATTGTTGCGGCAGCTGTGCATTGGGAATTTGTCATGTGCATAACGAACAGTGTTGCTTTCACATGAACATGCACCGCCCAAAGTGTCATGACGGCCACAGTTGTCGTCATGTATGGTGGCAATTTTGTTGCCGAAATTAGTATAAAGTTCTGTACCTTTTTCTAAATAAATCTGCTGATTTATGGCTAAGGTATCCGTAGCGCTATAACGCTCTTCAGGGTTTTGGCTTGAGATAAATAGCGTATCCACCGCTTGATTGCCTTCGAGGTCAACAATACGGAAATACTGCCCTTTTTTGACTTCGCACATCCAAGCTTCACCGGCAGGACATACTTCGCTTAACACTGATTTTTCAAAATTTTGTGTTGGATTTACTAATGCAGTCATGATCATTCCCCTCAAGCCGTTAAAGCGTAATAGCGTTTATTATTTTGAAAAGCACGCTGATTTTGCGGACATGAATCTCGGCAAACGTCGCTATCGCCTAAAGGTAGTGCTTTAAACAGTGAAAGTTGAATATCTGCAGGTGCATACACCGTGCTGTTATCCAAGCCATGCGGTGCGGCAGATAGAAAGACTAAACAATCCATTTCAAAGCGAAGTTCAATAATTTGATTTGTATTGTTCGATGCAACATAACTTAAGTTGCCATTGTCATCAGGTTGAACTTTAGAGAATAAATTTAAGGTACTGCTCAGGTCGGTTGCAGATAAACCAAATTTGGTCATTTCAAGCAGCAAGCTATCCTTACCACTGCGGTACATATCGTTACGGGCATCTTGGAAAGTTTTTGAACCAAATTGTTGTTCGATTTGTTCTGCTGTACTTGGTGCACAAAAAACATCATTCCAAGCGTGATCATCTTTCACAATAGAAACCATAGCACGACCTAAATCTGATGCCAAAATATGACCCGTACTTAAATATGCCGTATGCTGCCCTTTAAGGCTGTCTGGCATGTTGTAGCGCTCAAGCTTATCTTCACTATTTACACAGTACAGCGCCACATTGGTATTTTGCCCTAGCGATTTAAGCTGTAATACTGCCCCACGCTGAATACGCGCTGACCAGTGGTGTCCACCCGGTAAAAGTTCAGTCCATAGTGCTTTATCGTCATGATAATGTGTTGTGCTCATTGCAGCCTCTGCCTAATTCTTAACTGTTTACCTCCCGGGCTTTTATCCCTCCGTGCAGCTTTGCTTTGAATTAAAACGAAGCCGTGAACTCTCGGTCGCGGTCATACATGAAGATGTATCGGAACCCTAGATCACTTTATGATGTATGTAGAAATGCAAAGGCTGTGCCAATTTAGTATTACCAATTTATATAAACGTAATACTGCTATTTATTAGACTTTTTTATAGTATTGAGCTATAGCATGACCAAATCGGGTGCAACCCATGCACAAAATTGCTGCAAAAATTGCAAAAAAAAAGGCCCAAAATCATTTTTGGGCTTTATGTAATGCATAAAAATTATTTTACCAATATCTCATGGAACATATGACGTAGCCATTGATGGCTGGTTTTATGATGGCAGGACATATGCCAATATTGCTTCACGCCATAGGTTGGAAATGCAATCGGTGCGTCAAATATTTTTAAGTTGCCGCGCGAAAGCAATACTTCACTCAAGTAGTACGGCACAGTAGCAATCGCATCAGTGTCTTGCACAACCAAGCCCACACCTAGATAACTAGGTAATCGCATCAAAATATCACGTTTTAAATCAAGGTTAAGCAACTCATTTTCAATATGGTAGTGCCCCATCCCTGCATCAATATCAATGTGCGACTCTGATAAATATTGCTCAGTTGTAATGGTGTCACCCGTTAATCGTGGATGGTCCTTGGCTGCAATCACCACATAATATTGCTCAAACAGTTTTTGCTGATAAAAGCCGCTTTCCAAATGCGGTAAAAACCCCAGTGCTAAATCAATTTCACCATTCGCCATCTGATAACTGGTTTCAGTGGTAATCGGGCGTACATTCAGACGTATTTGTGGCGCGTGTTTTTTTAGATATTGGCTGATTTTAGGCAATAAAACCAAATGCGAAACATCGGTCATGGCCAAAGTAAATTGTTGATCTGAAATAGCTTGATCAAAATTAATCGTAAAATTATTAATGGCTTCAACTTTACTCAAGGCTTCGCTGACTAAAGGAAATAATTGACGCGATAACTCCGTAGGCACCATTTCATTGCCGATACGTAAAAATAAGGGGTCGTTATAATGCTGTCGTATTTTATTTAAAATATTACTGACTGTAGGCTGACTCATTTGCAAGTGTTCAGCAGCTTGCGACACATTTTTGTACTTATAAACATGAAAAAAAATGCTAAGAAGTTTACAGTCCAATTCAAACACGAAAGATTTAGTCCCTAATTAAATATTGCAAGTTATGCTGTGCATCATCTGCTGAATTATACAAAAAGCCAATAACGAAATATTACTTTTATTGCAGATGAAACGCCAGTTTAGCCTGCTCAGTTGAGTTCAGCTTTTCAACACTCCAATCAGTCCGCATAATAGACATAGCTCGAATTTGGATATCAACATGCTTCAAGGAAAAAAACTGGTTTGTTTTGATTTAGATGGCACACTTATCGATTCTGTTGGCGTGTGGAATCAGGTCGATGCAGATTTGATTCAACAGTTAACTGGACAAACCATCCAATTGGATTTCATTCAACGTGAACGTGACATTCAGCTGCAATTATTTAAAAACACCGCAGACCCTTACTTAATGTACTGTAACTATCTAAAAGATACTTATAAAATTGAACAACACACAGCAGATCAAATCAAACAGCAACGATATGCCATTTCACAGCATTTTTTAGAACATATCATCTTGCTTAAACCACATGCAGCGTTATTTGTTCAACAGCTCATTCAGCAAGGTATTCAGGTGGCAATTACCACCACGACCAGCTTGCAAAATATTTATCGATATCAAAAAAATATCAACATTTATCCAAAGCTGCATTTTGAAAATAGCTTTGATCTGATCCTGACCCGTGAAAGTGTCAAAAATATTAAGCCTCATCCTGAAGTCTATTTACAGGCGATTGAACATTTTGCAGTTCGACCTGAAGAATGTTTAATTTTTGAAGATTCACTCATTGGTGTAGAAGCTGCAAATGCAGCAGGCATTGAAGTGGTTGCCGTGTATGATGCATATTCAGAGCACGAAATTGAGCAAATCAAAAATAAAGCGGATTATTTTATCCATGATTTCTCTTCGGTTCTGAACTAAGTTAAAGTAAATAAACGTTCGCTTAAAAGTTAAAAAGCAGCCCAACTTAGAGGCTGCTTTTGATATTTTTGCATCTATAGATAATTGATCTATTTTACTTTTTTATAAATGGATCCAGACCCAACTAAATTTCCAGTTTTTTCGTCAATCGCAAATTCAACAGCACCTGTCCCAGAGTTTACAGCCAGTAAACCAGATTCAGCGACAGATGCAGGTACAGGATTTTTCTTTTCAGATTTACCACTTTGTTTATCTTTTAAAGTATTGGTAATGAAATAGTTTTCACCATTTTTACTAGGGTGTGTTGACATTTACAGCCGATAAATTGAGCTAAAGAGGCAACCATATAAATATACAAGCTAAAGCAACAGCGCTTTGATAGTTACGTTTTAGCTTATCGTATCTTGTGGCAATTCCTCTAA
>NZ_VPAM01000075.1:0-2358 GCF_013419215.1 Acinetobacter sp. YH12096
GCCCACGATCGAGAGCATCAAAGTGGTGATTCAGCATTTTACCAGGGTGAGTCTAGCCTTCCCGATGAGAAAGGTGGGGGTGGTTTTTGGCCAAGCAAAGTTCTGGCGTCGTGTGATGTTGAGCGTACATGCGAAATTAGCCCGTCACAGTCGTTCCAGCTACCCGAAAGATGGAGTGGGGTGGTTTCAAGCTAGGAGGAGAGCAAATCAGAAATACCTGTGCGGCACTGGGGATCATCCGAGTGTTGTGCATGCTGTACGCTCCGCCTGGACCATGGTGGTGCAAGAGGTGACTGCGAAAGGGGATGCAGACCTGCCATGGATAGAACATGCGGGTGAGGCTACTGGGTGCCACAATACGGGAAGTAACTCAAAGGGACAGCCAGATGAGGTGAGTGTTTGTGGAGAACATGCGCTCTGCGCGAAAATGAAGGTGGTCTACACTGCCCACTCAGGGTTAAATGGATTTGACGTTGGAGCAGCGAGTCGAAGCGGGTCGAGCTACATAGCTTTTGGTCGCCGCACTGCATCGAAAGATGCATTGAAATCTTGCGGCTTCCATGTGGAATCAGAATGGCCCGCGTGGCTCGATCAATGGCTGGAGGTGGTTGTGCTGGATGCTGCGTACAATGTGTGCGTCGTGAGAATGAACCAGGTCGCCGGAGGTGGAGCGCAAATGTGCTTCGAGAACTTGGACAAATTGAGCACAGATAATACCGCCTTGGTGTGCCTGAGTGGCAAAGCAAGCCTAGCCAATTGCAGGGATAACTGCGATCACTCAATGGAGGTTACTGAAGGCGGCACTTTGCACTTGGAAAGGGAGGTCCGGACTCTTGGTGAAGTGGGTTTGAAATGCGCCAATGCAATGTATGTTGATGTGGTCATGTTGCGGCTTGTGGAAACTACAGCATCTGTAGAGTTGGTAGAGGTACCCACGGAAGTGAGGAGTGGTCGGGGCGAACCCGCGTTGAGTTACGACAATTTGGGTGCCCAGGTGACCATTGTGAGTGGAGCGTCCGTGCCAAAGGGGGTGTTGCGTGACGTGCCGGGGGATGGTGACTGCTATTGGCACTGTCTCGCTGAGGTGTTGGACATGAGCGCCAAGGTGATTAAGAAGTTGTGCTGTGAGCGCCTGCTGAGTGTGGCCCCAAAGTTCTCCGAGGAGGTTATGCGACAGATCGAGGATGGAGAGAGCGCATGCGACGAGCTAATTGCAGTTTCGGCTGCTCTTTTTGGACTTTGCGTAATCGTCCACAATGAACAAAGGGGGGATGAGCGTACCTTCAAGGGGCACAGCGCCACAATTCAAATCAAGCTTCTCCTCAAGGGGGAGCATTTCCAACTGGTCCTGCCAAGGAACAACTGCGTTTTGAGAGCGATAGGGCAGGCTCTGAAGCGATCGGAAGCTGAGGTGCTGAAGGTGGTCAATGTAAAGTGCACTGAGGCACTCGTAGGAAAGATCTGGGAAGGTGAGGGCGTTGGTCTTGACGAGCTAGATCTCGTCTTTAGCTGCTTCGACATTCGTGCGATTGTGCACCGAGGTAATGAGCAGTTTGTTTTAAATGAGCAGGGGAAAGTGGTCAAATCGTTCTCAGCTACGGATGATCACCTCGAGTACCTAGAGAGGAAGAGAACACCAAGCGCCGAATTGCTGATGGGGCACAAGAAGTGTAGGGAGGTGGATCAAAGAGCCGTGAATGAACTAGCGATGGCTGGGACCTCTCTGGTCTACGAAATTAGCGCCACGCGCGCGAGAGTACTCGCGGAGTGTTTGCTTGAGGGACTGACCGGGGCTTTCAGCTCAGAACTCTTTGATGGGAAAAGGAGTCTAATGCCTACTGGTACTGACGTGGAGGTCCCTCGCTGTGCTCAAGTGCATGTTATCATGGGCACCTTCGGAGCCGGAAAGAGTACCCTCTTCAAGAAATTCATGGGCAAATGCTCGGGCAGAAAGGTTACGTATGTGTCGCCACGCAAGGTGCTGGCGGATTCTTTCAAAAGCATGATGGGCCTGGGGAGGACCAAGGGCGAAAGTACGTTGGTGGGCGCTGAAAACTGGTCAGTTCGGACATTCGAGGCGTTCTTACACACAGCTTTCACAGTTGAGAAAGGTGAAGCACTCCTTTTTGATGAGATCCAACTCTATCCACCTGGCTATCTCGACCTAGTCTGTTGCATAGTGCCACCCACAGCTCACTTATTTTTGATTGGCGACCCGTGTCAGAGCGAGTATGACAATGAGCAGGACAGAGCTATCTTCAGTGATTGTCAGACTGACATCATGAGACTTTTGGATCGCTCAGAGTATAGGTACACAGTAGGTAGCTACAGATTCCTCAACCCGAAATTCGAGAATAG
>NZ_VPAM01000076.1:0-2304 GCF_013419215.1 Acinetobacter sp. YH12096
AAAAATAAACTTATATGGCACTTGCGTAATTCACGACAAAATGTGTCAAGTTTTGAAGAAGAGATGCAGTACTCAAGAATAGCAAGGAACTACACGGAGATGAAAAGCAGGAGGAAAATATTAAAAATGGGTGGTTTTAATAAAAAAAAGAGATGAATAACGCTTGTTACTCATCTCTCAGATAATGGGGGTGTTGAAATAGTGTTAGAAGGACTGCTCCAGACTTTCCAGTTCCATCATTAGTTCCAGCATCTGTTCTTCGGCTGTTTCCAGTTTGGCTTTCAGCTCAGTTTGCTCATTCATCAGTTTGAGCAAATCATTTTTACGTGAGGCATCATATAAAGCACTATCTCCGAGCAAGCTTTGAATTTCAGCCAGTCGCGGCGTAACCTTTGAAATCTGTGTTTCACATTTTTCGATATTTTTACGAATCGGGCGGCTCAGTTCCCGCTGGCGTGCCGCTTCCTTACGCTGTGCTTCTTTGTCCAGTCTGGAAATGGTTGCTTTGACTTCGACCTGAGATTTCACCGGCTCGGCTGGCTTCTGCCCGTTTTTGATCATCTCAATGCGGGCCTGACGTAACCAGTCGGCATAAGCGGTCAGATCACCGTCAAATTCACGGCATTGACCATTATGTACCAGCAGCAATTCATCACAGACACTGGCAATCAGCTGGCGCTCATGCGATACCAGCACCACAGCACCTTCAAAATCCTGCAAGGCCATGGTCAATGCATGACGCATATCCAGATCTAAATGGTTGGTCGGCTCATCCAGAATCAACACGTTTGGACGCTGCCAGACAATCAATGCCAGAGCCAGACGGGCACGTTCACCGCCTGAGAAACTTTCACTTGGCGTATCCATGCGTTCGCCGCTAAAACCAAAACTGCCCAGGAAAGAACGCAGGCTGGCTTCACTGATTTTTTTATCGGCAATACGGGCCAGCTGTAACATCGGGCTGGCATTGCCATCCAGTGCATCCATTTGGTGTTGGGCAAAGTAGCCAATATTGAGCAGTTCTGAATCTTTACGCAGACCCTGAAGCAATTTTAAATCACCGACCAGCGATTTAATCAGGGTGGATTTACCGGCACCATTCATCCCGAGCAAACCAATCCGGCTGCTTGGCGTGATCTGTAAATTGACATTGGTGACAATCAGCTTGTCACCATAACCAATATCGGCATGTTCCAGTTGCAATAAAGGCGAACTCATTTTGGTCGGTTCACGGAAACTGAAGGTAAATGGTGTATCAACATGGGCAGCAGACAGTTCCTGCATACGCTCCAGCTGTTTGATCCGGCTCTGTGCCTGCTTGGCTTTGGTGGCTTTCGCTTTAAAACGGTCAATATATTTTTGCAGATGTGCGCGGGTTTCCAGCTGCTTTTCATAAGCCTGTTGCTGCTGCGCCAGACGTTCACTGCGGGTGCGCTCGAAGGTCGAGTAGTTACCGGTATATAAAATCAGTTCCTGATTTTCAATATGTAAAATATGATCGGTAATCGCATCGAGGAAATCCCGGTCATGCGAAATCAGCACCAGCGTACCTTCATAGGCTTTCAGCCAGTCTTCGAGCCAGAGAATGGCATCCAGGTCTAAATGGTTGGTCGGTTCATCAAGAAGGAGTAAATCGGAACGGCTCATCAGGGTACGCGCCAGATTCAGGCGCATGCGCCAGCCACCAGAAAAACTTGAAACATCCAGTTGGGATTGATGTTCAAAAAAGCCCAGACCGGCCATCAGTTGCGAAGCTTTGGCCGGCGCAGAATAACCTGAAATTTCATCAAAACGGCCATATAAATGGGCCAGTTCTGCATCATCCAGCTGATCTGGCTGCTCCAGTTTCTGTTGAATATCCCAGTATTCTTCATCGCCGGACAAGACGAAATCAATGGCTTTCATATTCAGCGCTTTGATTTCCTGCGCCATATGCGCCACGGTCCATACCGCAGGACGGGTCAACGAACCGGTGTCTGACTCCATGCCACCAAGCAAAGCTGAAAACAGGGTCGATTTCCCGGCACCATTGACACCGGTTAGGCCAATTTTCCATCCTGGGTGTAACTGCATCGACGCTTTTTGAAATAAAACACGTCCACCGCGACGTATAGATAACTGGTCTAACTGAATCATTGAGAAATCAAAGCTAAGAAATAAGATGCGCCTATTCTAAAGGAAAGCCTTGTGAAAATGAAAAATCTTGCGACTTTTACTGAAATGAGCCAGCTTTTAAATATTGTGAATTTATATATTATGGACGAATAAGTTGAGTATAAGCTCTATTTTCAGCATTAACAGTTG
>NZ_VPAM01000078.1:0-1626 GCF_013419215.1 Acinetobacter sp. YH12096
GCTGATACCAAGTGCCTTGGCCGCATGCCGAAAATTCAGATGCTCGGCGACGGCGATGAACTGAACAAGGGAAATGAGCGGTATCCTGCCAGACAGGATACCGACATTCACGAGGTTTCGATGGTTAGTGCGCCGCATCGGAGCGGGCCTGCTACCAGTCGTCGGTTAGACGACTGGCGACTTCTCGGTGGCAGCCCCACGGAGCCGAAGGAGCACCAGCCCCAACGAAACCAGTACCGCCATCGCCGTGGCGTAACAGATCACGGGCCACGCTGTGTCACCGTTTAAAAGTGCCACCGCCAATGTCCCGACAATGCTGACTATCAGGCTTTGAACGCAGAAGTAGAACGCGACCGCTGATCCCGCGATGTCGTCGAACTCTGCCAAAGCGCCGTTCGCGGTAACGGACACCGTGAAGACAATACCGACCGCGACAACCCACATCGGTAGGATGAAGGTGAGGAATGACGGCGAGCCGTAAAGTTCGCCGATCCCCAACAGGACCGCTCCGCAAACAAGCAACGCCATCCCACGCGCCACGCATCCTGCGATGCCCCATCTGGCGACAAAGGACTTCGCGAAACGGGTTGTCACGATCATTACAAGCGCGACAGTGGCGAAGGCAAAGCTGAATCCGATCTCGGAATATTCCGCTTGGCCTATGAGCACACGGGGAGCCGTCGAGAAGAAGACGAAGTAGGTGCCCATACCGGCGCTAAAGCCGACAGTGTAAACCCAAAAAGCCGGACTCGCGAAGATCGGCAAGACAGATCGGCGCGTCTTGACTTGATCCAGAGGGCGGGTTTCGTGCCACCTGAAACCCGCATTTAGGAGTGCGAGCATCGCCAGTATAGCCAAAGTAATGAATATCGCCTGCCATCCCAAGAACTCGCCGATCAATACTCCGGCGATAGGGCCGAGCGCAGGCACGAACGCCAGCATCGAACTGAAAAGGCCGTAGATGACGACACCCTCAGGACGGTTGGCATAAACGTCGCGAACCGTCGCGAACGTCGCCACCAGCATGGCCGACGCGCCCACTGCTTGAAGTAGACGGAAAGCGACAAAGGCCGGTGCAGTTGAAGACCAAGCTGCTCCCAGAGACGCAATGACGAAAGCCGTTGCGCCCGCAAGTAGAATTGGCCGTCGCCCGATTCTGTCTGAGAGCGGACCAAAAATCACCTGGCCCACGCCGAGCATCACCATATAGAGGCTCAACGTGAGTTGGATCATAGCGGGCGTCGTGTTCAGGATGCCGGGCATCGCTGGAACGACAGGGAGATAAATATCCATCGCCAGTGAAGCGAGGATGTCGAAAGGAGCCATCAGCAGCAGTGCTGCCGGCAGCGTATAGGCCCACGCGGGGCGTGTGGTGGTCATGACGAATCAACCCTCGATTAAGGAATACCGGGCGACGTCTGCTCGTCAGCAATCAGATGAGACTAGCCTTACAGAGCGCCGCAACAACAATACTGGTTGTTGCGGCTTACTTGTCTGCTGACTTGGAATTTCCCATCTGATTACTCCACGCTTACGAATATGAATTGCTACATTTTATCCGATTATCTTTTGCTTCGCAATGCGGCATGGGCGCACTCAGCGTTCCAGCCCCCTCTGCCGCCCTAA
>NZ_VPAM01000079.1:0-1599 GCF_013419215.1 Acinetobacter sp. YH12096
TTCGCAAGAGATGCGATGGATGTCTGATGATTTGTAGTCATAAATTTAAGTCCCCACTTGTTTCTAAGTGGGGACTAAATTAAGGCTTATAGGATGAATTCAGAAGGTGTGTTCAGCGGACGCTTACGGATAATTTCTTTAATCCAATTAAATAGCGGAACTATTAATACCACTAACACCTGCTGCCAATATCGCGAAGTTTTTGGTTGCTCGTTAATAATGATGATTGGCTGAGGTTTGGCAATCTTAGTTCTTTTTTTAGCTTTTGACTTTTTACGTCTAGCCATAAACTCTTTACCTTATAAATAGAATTTTGGACTACACGTCTGAGTTTTTGAATGATATGTCCCAAACGTGTAAGTGAATACAGTTTGGTCATAGATGAATTCTCAAGCAGAGATGGAAAGGTTTTTCTGAATTGAAAAATTACGAGTAGTTATAAAAATAATCGGTAAAAATATTAATAGAAATAATTTAAGAAGTGATAAAAGTATTTCTGAACTTCGTGCACGTTTTTCTAAATTTTTAAGACAAAATACTAAAGCAGACTTTGAAATGTCTTGTTTAACTTCAGATTCGAAATCCAAATAGGATAGAACTCCAATTCGTTTAGCATATTTCGAATAAATTTGATTACTTAGGTCATCTCTATCTTCAAAAGCACTAAAGCTCTGAGCTAAAACATGTGATAAAACCTCTAAATAATTTTTTAAAGACCGAACTGGCACACCATCATTATCCTGTTTAGATTGATGGTTCTCTTTCAATCTACTATTTCTATAAGAAATCCAAGATTGTCTAAAACTTATATCTCTTTCCAAATTCAACATTCTCCAATGTGTTAAAAGCTTAAGATTAAAGTAAAAACCCCATATATAGCCATTAGTTTAAATATTAACCACAACATATAGCAAAATCAATATTCAAAATTATTTTTTGACCCTCACCCCAGCCCTCTTCCATAGGGAGAGGGAGCATCATTTGATTTATTATCCGTATGAATTTCACAATGGAATTCCCTCTCCTGAGCAAGTTTTAAAGTGTCGCTTTAAAACGAAGCGCAAGTGAGGGTTAGGGAGAGGTATTTTTTAATTCAGAGCATTTCATCCACAAATCCTCCAACACCACATCCTTCCGACTCAACACATCATGATTCCAATACCGCACAACAGTTAAACCCAAAGCCTCTAAAAACTTAGTCCGTTCAGCATCATATTCAACAGCATCCTCCATTCCATGCTGACTACCATCCAACTCAATCACTAAACCAATTTCATGACAGTAAAAATCCACAATATAAAGTTTGATCACATGCTGACGGTGGAATTTCAGGTTCATAAAACGTTTGGCACGTAGAATTTGCCACATGAGGTTTTCAGCATCGGTGGCTGTGTGGCGCATGTTTTTGGCAAACTCTAATAATGCAGGGTCAATTTTAATTTTTATTTCCCTCTCCCTAGCCCTCTCCCATAGGGCATAGGTATCTACACAAATCCCAAGTTTTGGGTTAAATTGAAGAGCATGCTCTTCAATTTAATATCTCCCATCTTGATACACGTCTCGTCAGACGATACAACGCCCTCGTAAAGCTTAATATGA
>NZ_VPAM01000080.1:0-1379 GCF_013419215.1 Acinetobacter sp. YH12096
AACACTTTGAACATTTGCAAAATGGCAACTACTAAATCTTTTTTAATTTTATTTTTTATGATATTAGCAACTACTAGTTCAACATGTGCTACGTTGGAAGAAATGGTGACTGTTCTTAGTATTGATGGAGGTGGAATTAAGGGAATCATTCCGGCTATCATTCTCGAATTTCTTGAAGGACAACTTCAGGAAGTGGACAATAATAAAGATGCAAGACTTGCAGATTACTTTGATGTAATTGGAGGAACAAGTACAGGAGGTTTATTGACTGCTATGATAACTACTCCAAATGAAAACAATCGACCCTTTGCTGCTGCCAAAGATATTGTACCTTTTTACTTCGAACATGGCCCTCATATTTTTAATTCTAGTACTGGCCAATTTTTTGGCCCAAAATATGATGGAAAATATCTTATGCAAGTTCTTCAAGAAAAACTTGGAGAAACTCGTGTGCATCAAGCTTTGACAGAAGTTGCCATCTCAAGCTTTGACATCAAAACAAATAAGCCAGTAATATTCACTAAGTCAAATTTAGCAAAGTCTCCAGAATTGGATGCTAAGATGTATGACATATGCTATTCCACAGCAGCAGCTCCAATATATTTTCCTCCACATTACTTTGTTACTCATACTAGTAATGGTGCTACATATGAGTTCAATCTTGTTGATGGTGGTGTTGCTACTGTTGGTGATCCGGCGTTATTATCCCTTAGCGTTGCAACGAGACTTGCACAAGAGGATCCAGCATTTTCTTCAATTAAGTCATTGGATTACAAGCAAATGTTGTTGCTCTCATTAGGCACTGGCACTAATTCAGAGTTTGATAAAACATATACAGCACAAGAGGCAGCTAAATGGGGTCCTCTACGATGGATGTTAGCTATACAGCAAATGACTAATGCAGCAAGTTCTTACATGACTGATTATTACATTTCTACTGTTTTTCAAGCTCGTCATTCACAAAACAATTACCTCAGGGTTCAAGAAAATGCATTAACAGGCACAACTACTGAAATGGATGATGCGTCTGAGGCTAATATGGAATTATTAGTACAAGTTGGTGAAACATTATTGAAGAAACCAGTTTCCAAAGACAGTCCTGAAACCTATGAGGAAGCTCTAAAGAGGTTTGCAAAATTGCTCTCTGATAGGAAGAAACTCCGAGCAAACAAAGCTTCTTATTAATTCAAGGTCTCGGGTTGTAGTAGTAACCTTACTATGCTAAATAATAAACGCTTGCAATATTTATGATTGCACGCATTTAAGTATTTCAACCTCAAAATAAAAGGAGTTTGAGGGATAAATTTCAATAGAAATGTCTCTCTATGTAATGTGTTGGATTATGTAACCTTTTGGTTGTGTTTAATGTTTAAATAAAT
>NZ_VPAM01000081.1:0-1373 GCF_013419215.1 Acinetobacter sp. YH12096
GGCATAGGTATCTACACAAATCCCAAGTTTTGGGTTAAATTGAAGAGCATGCTCTTCAATTTAATATCTCCCATCTTGATACACGTCTCGTCAGACGATACAACGCCCTCGTAAAGCTTAATATGAATCCTCTTGCTTCACTTGCCCCTGCAATTAAGGAAATGGCCTCTGCCCAGAAGTCCAGTTTTGCAACCACCCAGGCAGTTTGGCGATTTCTCAATAATGAAAAAGTCTCTTTCAAGCAATTGAATGAGCCAATACAGCGACTTGCATTTGAACAGATTGATCAATCCTCTCACCCTTATGCGCTGATTATTCATGATTGGTCTCAACTGCAATATGTGAAACATAACAATAAAACTCAGCGTCTTCAAAGAACCCATCAATATGATTCAGGCTATGAACTGCAAAGCAGTCTACTGGTTGATGCGGCATCGGGGCTTCCCATTGCACCATTGGCTCAAACGCTATCTGACGCATCAGGCTGTTATTCCACATTCAGTGAACAATACAGCGAGCGAAAAACCCATTTGGATTCACTCGCAGAACAAATCAAAACGATCGAACAGTATCCGGTTGAGAAAACAAAAGTTCATATCATTGATCGTGAAGGTGACTCAATTGCCCATCTAAGAGCGATGAGCAAGAATCGCTTCAAATGGCTGATTCGGGCCAAAGAAGGTCATCGAGTTGAGTATCACGGTCAGACATACAAAGTTGGCGAGATTGCAGAAAAGATAGAAACGCATTCAATCAAAAATATTTCTTACAAAGGCAATCAGCATACTTTACATGTGGGTGAGACCCATATACGCATAACACGCGCAGCAAAACCAAAGCAGAAAGATAGCTCAGGGAAGCGGGTTGCTCCTGAGCAGGGAGATGCTGTCGATGCAAGGCTGGTTGTTTCTGTCGTTAAGGATTGTGACGGTAAAATTGTGGCGAGATGGTGTTTGCTGAGTAATGTTGCAATGGATATAGATACAGCAGAATTGAGTACATGGTATTACTGGCGCTGGACAATTGAGTGTTATTTTAAATTGCTTAAGCAGGCAGGACATGACGTTGAGGCATGGCTACAAACGACACCTCAAGCAATCCTGAGAAGGCTACTGATCAGTAGTATGGCTTGTGTGCTGACATGGCGAGTACAGCGTGGTACAGATGAGCAGAATATAAGAATTCGGGCATTTCTCACCCGAATTTCAGGTAGGCAACAGAAAAGGGGAAAATTAGAAAGTGCCCCTGCCATACTGGCAGGGCTTTCAATACTATTGAACACTCTTCAGTTGTTGTCAGAGTATTCGTCTGATGAGCTGAATGCGATTGCTCAGATCGCATTCAATTTATAAAAAATGTGTAGATACCTATGC
>NZ_VPAM01000082.1:0-1274 GCF_013419215.1 Acinetobacter sp. YH12096
TGATGTGTGCTTAAAAAACAGGAGGGTTTAACTTGGTAAACTATACATACTCATTAGGAGTTTACCATGAGCAAGAAACAGAAGACTTACACCGCAGAATTTAAAGCTGAAGCCATAAAAGCCATTGAAGAGAACCAAGGTAATGTATCGGAATCCGCTAGACAACTTGGCATTTCAATGCAAACCCTTTCGAACTGGAATAACAAAGCAAAGGCTGGAACTTTAGCAGGCACAAAACAGTATTCGCCCGATCTAAACGCCTTACTCGAAGAAAATAAGAAGCTTAAACAACAGCTCAAAACAGCTGAAATGGAACGTGAATTTTTAAAAAAGGCAGCAGCGTACTTTGCCAAAGAAAGTCAGTGAGGTACGCCTATATGAAATCGCAAAGCCACTTATTTCCGATTATTTTAATGGCTCGATTACTTCGTGTATCCGTTTCTCGCTTTTATGATTGGCTAAAGCGAGGCATGAGTAAAAGATCAATTCAGCGAAATCAGCAGACAATTTTGGTCAAAATAGCCCATGAAGAAACCAAACAAAGCTATGGCTATGTTCGATTAACCAAGCATTTACAAGCGCAAGGTATCAAAATAAGTACGTATGCTGTGCGCCAAATAAAAAAATCAAATCAGTTGTATTGTAAGCGCCATAAGCGTTTCAAAAGAACCACGAACAGTGATCACAACCGTTCTATTTATGACAATTTACTCAAGCAACAGTTTTCAATGACGAAGCCTAATCTTGCGTGGTCGAGTGACATTACCTACATTTGGACGGCTGAGGGCTGGTTGTACTTGGCAGCTGTCAAAGATCTTTACACGAAACAGGTTGTTGGCTATAGCTTAAATGAGCGCATGACAGCCAAGCTTGTTTGTGATGCATTGAATATGGCTATTCGCAATCAGAAACCTGCTAAAGATCTCATTGTACATTCAGATAGAGGCAGCCAATATTGCAGTAATGAATATCGAAACTTACTTGAGAAATTTGATTTTCAGGGTTCAATGAGCAAAAAAGGCGACTGCTTTGATAATGCACCGATAGAGAGTTTCTGGGGCATACTCAAAAATGAACTAGTCCATCATCGCAACTACAAAACAAGGGAAGAAGCCAAAGCGGATATTACAAAATATATAGAGTTATTTTATAATCAGCGAAGAATTCAAAAAGGCTTGGATTTTAAGACACCAAATCAAATGGCAGAAGACTTTTATCGGTTAGCTGCCTAGAATCTCCCAAGTGAAAGTCTCCTGCTAATTCAGCACACATCA